>JAIRPB010000206.1 GCA_031257305.1 Azoarcus sp. | reverse complement strand
CCCCGTATTGCTTCGCGCAACACTGCGTCGCCTACGCCCAAAAAAAACAGACGGCCCGAAGGCCGTCTGTTTTTTTGTGGCATACCCCAATAAGGGGTTATTCAAACTCAATAATGATTTCGTCCACCGAAAGGCTGGCTCCCGGTTGGGCGACAATCTTTTTCACTTTTACGTCATGTTCCGCTTTGAGGATGTTTTCCATCTTCATCGCTTCAATAACGACGAGCTTCTCGCCCGCTTTGACTTCCTGACCCTCAAATACCGATACCTCGCGCAGCAGCCCCGGCATGGGGGAGATAAGGTATTTGGAGAGATCCGGCGGGGCTTTCTCGGGCATGAGCGAGAGCAGGTGCGCGGCGCGCGGCGTCATGATGATGGGCGCAATCTGCAAGCCAAAGTGGGAAATGCGGTAGCACAGCCCTTGCCGCTCAATCTGCAAGCAAATCGGCTGGCCGTTGACCGTGCCGGTGAGCAGCTGGTCGCCAAAACTCCAGTCCGAAACAATGTCGTAGGTTTTGTCGGCGTGGGTGATGGACATGCCCGCTTTGGTGCGCGTACTCACGAGCGGATAGTATTTGCCGCCCATCACGGCCACCCATTCGCTTCTCGCTTTACGGCCAAAACCGGGATGCTGCCCGCTAATCTTCATCACCCGTTCGATGTAGCGCAACCGCGCAAAAGCGGCCACCGCCGCGAGCAAGGCGGGGTCTTCGTGCGGGACCATTGAGGAGTCAAAGCCATTGGCGTATTCCTCGGCAATAAACCCGGTGTTGAAAACGCCGGAGATAAAGCGCGGGTGCTGCATGAGCGCGGCTTGGAACGGGATGTTGCTGCTGATGCCGCGAATCACAAAGCCGTTGAGCGCGTCGCGCATCCGTTCGATAGCCTGAATGCGGTTGGCGCCATGCACAATGAGTTTGGCAATCATCGAATCGTAATACATGGAAATTTCGCCGCCTTCATAGACGCCGGTATCCACACGCACGGTTTTGCTCTCGGGCGGGGTGCGGAATTTGACAAGCCGCCCCGTGGAGGGCAGAAAGCCCCGGAACGGGTCCTCCGCGTTGATGCGGCATTCCATCGCCCAACCGTTGATTTTGATGTCTTTCTGCGTAATGGCGAGTTCTTCACCCGCCGCCACGCGAATCATCTGTTCTACGAGGTCTAGCCCGGTGATGTACTCGGTGACGGGATGCTCCACTTGGAGACGGGTGTTCATCTCCAGAAAATAGAAGCTCTTGTCCGCGCCCACAACAAATTCCACCGTGCCAGCGGATTCGTATTGCACGGCACGGGCAAGCGCCACGGCCTGTTCGCCCATCGCCTTGCGCGTGGCAGGGTCGATGAAGGGCGAAGGGGCTTCTTCCACTACTTTTTGGTGGCGGCGCTGGATGGAGCACTCGCGTTCGTTGAGATAAACGTAATTGCCGTGGGAGTCGCCCAATATCTGGATTTCGATGTGGCGCGGCTCTTGGACAAATTTCTCGATGAATACGCGGTCATCGCCGAAGGAACTCTTTGCCTCGTTCACGCAAGAGGCAAAGCCTTCATGGGCTTCTTCGTCGTTCCATGCCACGCGCAGCCCTTTGCCGCCGCCGCCGGCGGAGGCTTTAATCATGACGGGATAGCCGATTTTCTTGGCGATTTCCACGGCTTCGTCAGGGCCGGAAATGGCGTCGTTGTAACCGGGAATGGTGTTGACGCCCGCTTCGGCGGCGAGTTTTTTCGACTCGATTTTGTCGCCCATCTTGGCGATGGAATAGTGCTTGGGACCGATGAACTTGATGCCTTCTTCTTCAATCCGGCGGGCAAATTCTTCTTTTTCCGACAAAAAACCGTAGCCGGGATGGACGGCTTCCGCCCCGGTGTCTTTGCAGGCGGCGATGATTTTTTCCATCACCAGATAAGAATCTTTAGATGGGGCAGGGCCAATGAAAACGGCTTCGTCCGCCAGCTTCACATGAAGCGAACGCTGGTCCGCTTCGGAATAGACCGCCACGGTTTTAATCCCCATCCGGCGGGCCGTTTTGATGACGCGGCAGGCAATTTCCCCGCGATTGGCAATCAGGATTTTCTTGAACATTTTTTAATCTCCCTGCATCAGAGCGGAATGTTGCTGTGCTTACGCCACGGGTTTTCTAGTTTCTTGTTCTTGAGCATCGTTAGCGAACGGCAAACGCGGCGGCGCGTCTCGTGCGGCATGATGACATCGTCGACAAACCCCCGTGCGCCGGCAATGAATGGATTAGCGAAACGGGCTTTGTATTCGGCTTCGCGGGTGGCCAGTTTTTCGGGGTCGCTTTTCTCTTCGCGGAAGATAATCTCTACCGCGCCTTTCGCGCCCATAACCGCGATTTCGGCAGAGGGCCACGCAAAGTTCACATCGCCCCGCAGATGCTTGGAGGACATCACGTCATACGCGCCGCCATAGGCTTTGCGCGTGATGATGGTGACTTTGGGCACCGTGCATTCGGCAAAAGCAAAAAGCAATTTTGCGCCGTGCTTGATAATGCCGCCGTATTCCTGCGCCGTACCGGGCAGGAAACCGGGAACATCCACGAACGTGATGACGGGAATGTTGAAGGCATCGCAGAACCGCACGAACCGTGCAGCTTTAATGGAAGATTTGATGTCCAGACAGCCGGCCAGCACCATCGGCTGGTTAGCCACGATGCCCACGGGCGCCCCCTCCATGCGGGCAAAGCCAACAATGATGTTTCGGGCATAGTCGGGCTGGAGTTCAAAGAAATCGCCGTCGTCCACCATTTTGACGATGAGTTCTTTCATGTCGTAAGGCAGGTTGGGATTGTCCGGCACGAGCGTATCAAGCGAATAATCCAGACGGTCGGCAGGGTCGATAACCGGCAACAGCGGCAACGCCGCACGGTTTGACGAGGGAATAAAACCGATGAGGCGGCGAATCATCATGAGCGCCTCAACATCGTTTTCAAAAGCAAGGTCCGCCACGCCAGACTTGGTGCTGTGCGTAATTGCCCCGCCCAATTCCTCGGACGTTACCTCTTCGTGGGTCACGGTTTTCACCACATCCGGGCCGGTCACGAACATGTAAGAAGAATCTTTCACCATAAAGATGAAGTCCGTCATGGCCGGGCTGTATACCGCGCCGCCCGCGCAAGGTCCCATGATGAGCGAGATTTGCGGCACCACGCCGGAAGCCAGCACGTTGCGCTGGAAAATATCGGCATAGCCAGCCAGCGAGGCAACGCCTTCTTGGATGCGTGCGCCGCCGGAGTCGTTGAGGCCAATCACGGGAGCCCCCACTTTCATCGCGTGGTCCATGATTTTGCAGATTTTTTCGGCATAGGCTTCGGAGAGTGCGCCGCCAAACACGGTGAAATCTTGCGAAAACACAAACACCAGACGGCCATTGACGGTCCCGTAGCCAGTCACAACGCCGTCGCCGGGAATCTTCTCGGATTTATCCATACCGAATTCGGTACAGCGGTGCTCTTTGAAGGTATCCCACTCCTCGAAACTGCCTTCATCAAGAAAGAGTTCAATCCGCTCGCGGGCTGTGAGCTTGCCTTTTTTGTGTTGATTGTCGATACGCTTCTGCCCGCCGCCTAAGCGGGCCAAAGCGCGTTTTTCCTCCAACTGCTTGATGATGTCCTGCATGAAAGACCTCCTTTAAATCCGAAATTCCTGCGCCAGGATTGCCGGCTCGTTGTTGTTTATCCGTTCAAAAAACCTAGTAATTCGCATACTGCCGCCGAGGGCGTGACCCGCCCCTCTTCCACAGCCGTTTTGAGTGCCGGCAATGCCGCCTTGACTTGCGGATGCTGGCGAAAACGCTGCCGTAAGCCCGAGTCGATAAGTTCCCACATCCAAGCCGCCGCCTGATGTTTACGGCGAGCCTCAAATTCACCATTCGCGGTCATAACATCGCGGTAGCGTTTAACCGTTTCCCAAAAATCCGCCACGCCGTCTTTTTTGAGCGCGGAGAGCATAAGGACTGGGACCGCCCAATCAGGGCTTGCGGGCCGCAGCATGTGCAACGCGCTTTTAATTTGGGAACGCGCCGTCTGCGCCGCAACCGGGTCAATATCCGACTTGTTGATGATGACAAGGTCAGCCAGTTCCATCACGCCTTTTTTAATGGCCTGCAAATCATCGCCTGCGTTGGGCAGTTGCAGCAGACAGAAAATATCCGTCATCCCCGCCACGGCGGTTTCGGACTGCCCCACGCCCACGGTTTCTACCACAATCACGTCAAAGCCAGAGGCTTCACACAACAGCATGGCTTCGCGGGTTTTTTCAGCCACGCCCCCCAAACTGCCCGCCGACGGGCTGGGGCGGATAAACGCGCCGGGTTCACGTGAGAGCAGTTCCATCCGGGTTTTGTCACCCAGAATGGAACCGCCCGTGAGGCTCGACGAAGGGTCCACCGCCAGCACCGCCACCCGCAAGCCCTGTTCAATAAGGAACAGCCCAAAGGCTTCAATGAAGGTGGATTTGCCCACGCCGGGAACGCCAGAAATACCAATGCGCACAGCCCCGCCGGTATGGGGCAACAGCGCCTCCAACAGCGCATGGGCGCGGGCGCGGTGGTCCTCACGCTGTGATTCAATCAACGTAATGGCTTTGGCAAGCGGCCTTACCTGCCGCGCCAAAACGCCATCGGCCAGCAACTGTTCAGAGGCCGGCAGCCCGCGAGGGCTATCCGTAGCAGGCTCGACAGCGTTTGGCGGCATGATTGAAGGGCGTTGCATATCCATCATCGGGTAGTTTCTGGTGCGTCAAGCGCCTTGCAGGGATAACGTGCTTGGCGGGTTAGCATGTTTATCGTGTTTTTTGGGCGCGGCCGCATTTTTCGGTTGGTTAACGCACTCAAGCAACAGGACAACAGCGGCGGCAAAAATCGGCAAATGCCCCAGAATTTCATGCAAGCCGTGAATAATAGCCGTTGTCGTAAAAGCAGCTGCCAGCGTGACCAATACCAGACGGCTGGCAATGCCAAACATCAGCATTGCGCCGAGCGCCAGCTCAGCAATTCCGATGAAATAAACAAAATGCAGGTTAGTGACCTGTTCCAGCCCCAAGGGGATAAAGAAATTGTAGAAGGGGTAATTCTCAACGAAAACAAGCCCCAGTCCCGGCTGGACTAGTTTTTCTACCAGCGCAAGGATAACCAATTGCAACCCAATTCCCATGCGGAGAATACGGACGGAAAGTTTCCAGAACCGTTCCGCCGTGTTGTCGGGAAATAGCCATTTATCCACCGCGCTAATAACAGGGCCGTTCAGTACCATAAAAATACCGATTGCGCCCAATTCAAACAGGTAATTGATTGAAATTGACGGGAAAAACAGCACGACCATCAACGTTGTAGTTAAAACCATTACCCCCGCCAGCGATACGCTAAAAACCGCGCAAATTACAATAGCGGCTTGTATGAAAACACCTAGCGGCAACAGGGATTCCGGCAGAATCAAATTGGGCGCGAGAAATCCGCCCTGAAGAAGAATTAAAACAAGAAACACCGCGATGAGCGCCATGAAATAAGACATATATATCCGGGGACTCACCGGGGGAATACGGCAAAGCAACTTTTCCGTTATTGAAAAAGCACTGCCCAAACGGGTGAACAGTATTGCCGCAAAAACGCAGGCCAGCACTCCTAACGTTAGCCACAAACTCACCATATCTTGCGGCAAAGAAACTTGTTTCATTTGGTCAGGTGTTACAAACCACTGGACATGGGCTTGTGCCATAAGGGGAAACAACAAGGGTAATGCAAAGAGTTTACGTTTCATCATAGTTCCTACTTAGTTAGATGGGTCTGAATTGAGCGCTTTCAAAAAAGAAAGCAGTTGGCCGCGTTGATGCGGGAGTAACGCCGCCGGGCGGATATCAACATGCCGTAGCGGTAAAGTTGCGGGATTCCGGTAATGTTCAATAACGGCTTCAACCGTCTGGTATCTGCCGTCGTGCATAAAGGCAGGCGCATGCCGGAGATTGCGCAGCGAGGGCACTTTATAGGCTCCCGCCGTTTCTGCGGTATCGGTTTGGACATATTGGACTTTAGGACAATCTTCGGCATTGCCCCATTTCAGGCAATTAAATTCACTATTCAGCAGAAGCGTAACGCCTTGTTTGCGGTCATTTTCACGCCGCCCCGGCGAATCCGTAGCAACGGCGTAAAACCCCGAATTAGAAAACATCGGGCCGTTATGGCAATTCACACAGCCCACCATTGGGTCAAGAAACAGCTTTAAGCCCGCAACTTCTTTACTATTAAGAAGGTTTTTGGCCGCAACGGAATTTCCCTCAACCAACGCATCCACATAAAGGTCAAAACGGGAAATAGGCGGCATAACGCCCCGCTCAAAAGCAGCAAGGCTTTTCCCGATTGTCACAAACATTTTGTTGATATTTTCGCGTTGCGCGGCAGTAAATTTTTGCCAATTCTCATTGTCCACCAGCGGCGAAGCTCCCCAAGGCGCGGCGGGCAGAGTGCTAATTTCTGGGCAATCTTTCAGCAGCGCCGGAAAACTGTTTTCGTAGCGCGCGCACACATGCCGGACAGCCCGCAGACGGTCCGAGGCCAGTTCTTGCGGGTTTTCAATCACAGCCAAGGCTTGGCTCCAAAGCGAGTCCGCACGGCCATCCCAAAAAAACCAATCTTGCATCGCCACGCCCAGCAGGCCCGGCGCACGGTGCGCCGCTTGCGGGTTGAGCCGATAGGTAACGGATTCGGTATCTTGAAAACCGCTCTCGGGGCGATGGCAGGAGGCGCACGCAATTTGGCCAGAGCCGCTCAACCCCGTGTCGTTGAACAAGCGGCTACCGAGTTCAACCGCATCTTCCCGGAAGAACAGTTCGTTAGAGCGGTTTTTGTCGGCAACGGCCTCCACAGAAAGCCGCAGGCGGCGCATCAATTCGATTTCGTCCTCTGACCAGCCTAAATGGACGTTTTCGGCATTGGCCTCATGGAAAAACGGCAGCCCAATGAGCGACAGAACAAAAACCAAGGCACAAATACTGATTAAAATCCGGGACATATTGGCTAAAACCGCACCGTGTATTCTTGGCGGAGCACTGTCTCGCCGTCATGCAATATCTCAATAACCCATCGCCCCGGCATATTGAAACTCAACCCTTTGAGCGAATAGCGCCCCTGCCCTTTTTCAGTAATTTGGGGCGCGGTAGGCAACCCGTGCGCATGCTCCGGCATCCGGCCGCGAATTTGCAGACGCAAACCCGTTATCCCAACGCCATTTGAATCGGCTACCGTCAGCAAACCTTCGTAGAATTGGTTAACCGCCAAGGGAGGCAAGTCCAGTGTCACCTCCCATTTTTCCGCCGCCGCGCACACGCTGGCAAAGGCTACGCCGCACAAAAGCAGCGCAAATATTTTAGATAGGCCGTAGCGCAACACAAATGGCATCTCAAACTCCTTCTATTTTGAAAATACTGAATAACTCAAATTTAACCCCGCCATTGCGAGACGCACAGCGCCGTGGCAATCCAAAAAGGCCGTTATTGACGAGCCACGGATTGCATCGCCTTCGGCTCGTAATGACGAGAGCTGAGGCAATGGCGAGCGTTGCGTTGTCCGGGGATTCCATTTAGAAATCGCTCATCCCCGTGCTGCGCGGATTTGCTTGAGCACTTCGCGGGCACAAGCCGGAATCTGCGTGCCGGGACCAAAAATGGCTTTCGCGCCCGCCGCATAAAGCGCGTCGTAGTCTTGCGCCGGAATCACGCCGCCAACGAAAGTGATGATGTCGTCAGCCCCGAGTTTTTTAAGTTCGCGGATAATTTCGGGCACCAGCGTTTTATGCCCCGCCGCCAGACTGGAACATCCCACTGCGTGCACATCGTTTTCTACTGCGTGGCGGGCCGCTTCTTCGGGAGTCTGAAAAAGCGGGCCAATATCAATGTCAAAACCCAAATCAGCAAACGCCGAAGCCACCACTTTAGCGCCCCGGTCATGGCCATCCTGCCCCAATTTGGCAATCATGATGCGCGGCCGACGGCCCTCTTCAGCGGAAAAAGCCTCAATGTCCGCTTTTAGCGCCTTCCAGTCATCATCTTCTTCAAGAACGGCCGCATAAACGCCCGAAACGGCTTGCGGGTTGGCGCGGTAGCGGCCAAAAACTTTTTCCAGCGCATCCGAGATTTCCCCCACCGTCGCCCGCAACCTGACCGCCTTCACCGCAAGGTCAAGCAAATTGCCATCGCCTGTTTCGGCGCAGCGTGTTAGCGCCGCCAGCGCCGCTTCAACAGCGGGGTTGTCGCGGGTGGCGCGAATCTGCTTGAGCCGCGTAATTTGCGACTCACGCACGGCATGGTTATCGATTTCCAAAATCTCGACGGGGTCCTCTTTCGCCAGCCGATATTTATTGACGCCCACAATCACATCCCGGCCCGAGTCAATCCTCGCCTGCTTATCGGCGGCGCATTCTTCTACCTTCATCTTCGCCCAGCCGGATTCAACGGCCTTGGTCATGCCGCCCATCGCCTCAATCTCTTCGATTAGGCCCCATGCTTTGTCAGCCATATCTTGGGTGAGCTTTTCCATCATGTAAGAGCCGGCCCAAGGGTCGACCACATTGCAGATATGGGTTTCCTCTTGGATGATGATTTGCGTATTGCGGGCAATCCGCGCCGAAAATTCAGTGGGCAGCGCAATTGCCTCGTCCAGCGAATTGGTGTGCAACGACTGTGTACCGCCAAACACAGCGGCCAGCGCCTCGATAGTGGTGCGCACCACGTTGTTGTAAGGGTCTTGCTCCGTGAGCGACCAGCCCGAAGTCTGCGAATGGGTACGCAGCATCATCGACTTGGCGCTCTTCGGGTTGAACTGCTTCATAATCCGCCACCACAGCAACCGGGCGGCCCGCATCTTGGCGATTTCGAGATAGAAATTCATCCCGACACCCCAGAAAAACGACAGACGCCCCGCGAAAGTATCCACGTCCATGCCGGATTTAATCCCGGTGCGCACGTATTCCAACCCATCAGCCAGCGTAAAAGCCAGTTCAATCGCTTGGTTTGCGCCCGCTTCTTGGATGTGGTAGCCAGAAATTGAAATGGAATTGAACTTCGGCATATTGGCCGAGGTGTATTTGAAAATATCCGCAATAATCCGCATTGAGGGCGACGGCGGATAAATATAAGTATTGCGGACCATAAACTCTTTGAGAATATCGTTTTGAATCGTCCCAGAGAGCTTATCCTGCGCCACGCCCTGCTCTTCGGCGGCGATGATGTAGCCGGCCAGCACCGGGAGCACCGCGCCGTTCATCGTCATCGAAACAGAAATCTTATCGAGCGGGATACCGTCAAAGAGGATTTTCATATCCTCTACCGAATCAATCGCCACCCCGGCCTTGCCCACATCGCCCAGCACACGGGGGTTATCCGAGTCGTAACCACGGTGCGTGGCCAAATCAAACGCCACCGAAACCCCCTGCCCCCCCGCCGCAAGCGCCTTGCGGTAAAAAGCGTTCGACTCTTCAGCTGTCGAAAAACCCGCGTACTGCCGGATGGTCCAAGGCTTCACCGCGTACATGGTCGGCTGCGGCCCGCGCAAAAAAGGCTCGAAACCCGGCAAAGTATCGGTGTGCGGCAAGGCGTCGACATCCGCCTTTGTATACAGCGGCTTAACGGCCAAGCCTTCCGGCGTCACCCAGTTGAGATTCTCGGTCTTGCCTCCCGGCGCATGTTTGGACGCGGCTTTGTCCCAAGCCTCAAGGCTAGGCGGCGGATAGGCGGGCTGTTGGCGGGTATCGGACATATGAACCTCGTTCTAGGGATTCCTCACGGGGGCGAACAATAACCGTCTACCCAGAATTTGTCTGCAACCCGGCGCGGTGAGGAAAGTTGACTTATATAAGACTTAGAAACGTGAAATGATACCTTGCGTACAATCCTTGACGCAATGCGGCAAAGGGAAGGGTTTACCAGTATCCCCGCAACGGCAGTGCGGTTTCCGGGAAAACCCTCAGTGCGCCTTGATGTCGGGGCGCAACACTTGGATGATTTTTGCCGGTACCTGCCTGCCCTGCACTGTGCACAAAACGGTTGTCACCCCGGGCTGGCTTGCATCCGCTTGCTCGATGATAAGCACACGCTCCAAAGTATCTCTGGCGGCAACACGCCCGCCCGTAATGTTATTTTCCAATGACCAACCTAAATCGGGGCGATTAAGATTGTACAACTCGGGTATTACATAGAAATTTCCATCCCGTTTAAGCCATTTTGCTTTAGCCAATAAAGGCAAAATAGCTTTTTGGATATAGTCTACCGTACCATTGATATGAAACCCCCAGTAGTAAAACTCGCCTAATGAATCAAAGCGGGGCGACCAATCCTCATATCCAATAATGCTGACTTTGCCAATAAGCGGTTTAGAAAACTTCACAACCCCTTTTTCCCGCTGTGCGCGATTCTCCACCACAAAATGGCTTACCGTCCCGTTCGTAGCAATAGGGGCAAATGCTTTGAGTTGTTCTTTATTCTTGTAAATTTCCTCAAATAAACGATTATCACAATAAGAAAGCGCCGCAATTAGCTTGTCGGCATCATTAGTAAGGTGTTCAAAGTGAACGGAGGCGGTAGTTGAATCAGACTGAGGAGCCGCACAAGCCGCCAACGCTAGTGACGAGAGATAAGCAATAACATAGATACGCATAATACCTCCTATATTCAGCGGTTTTCGTTGAAATGTCATGACGCTTTGGCGTCGAAATTTTTAGCGAATAGCTGATGCTAACCCTTCCAAAAGCGCCCTGTCCACCGTGCATCCACAAGTTGGCTTACGACGAAATCCAAGCTACCCTATGCGGCACAGCAATAGGGCTGTTTTCGTATCACGGATAAGGATGAAAAATATCATGCAGGCAATTCTTCAACCGTTCTGCCAGCTGGCGAATTGGAAATCACCCCCCAAATCCAAGCCAAATTCCCTCTGAAATAAAAAATGACCGGAAAAATCCTCACCTCTTTTGAAGGCCAAACGGCCACCGTCACGCTTTCTAACCCCGGCAAACTCAATGCTATCGACGCCGCGATGTGGCGCGAACTCAAAGCGGCATTCGAGCACATCACGCCCAATCCCGAAGTGCGCTGCGTGATTCTGCGCGGCGAGGGCGAAAAGGCTTTCGCTGCCGGGGGCGACCTCGAAGAATTCCTCCATATCCGCGCCACGGTAGATGACGCCATGCACTACCACGAAGAATTGGTCGCGCGCGCCCTAGACGCCATCCGCACCTGCCCCAAACCCACCATTGCGGCCATCCAAGGCGCTTGCATCGGCGGCGGCCTAGAAATAGCGGGTTGCTGCGACATCCGCATTGCGGGCGAATCCTCCACTTTCGGCGCCCCCATCAACAAACTCGGCTTCTCGATGTACCCCGGCGAAATGGCCGGACTCGTTGCGCTAGCAGGTCCCGCGCTAGTGCTAGAAATCCTGCTAGAAGGCCGCATTCTCGGCGCACAAGAAGCCTACGAACGCGGGCTATTAAGCCGTGTCGTTCCCAACAACGCCGTGCAAACCGAGAGCCTCGCCAGCGCCCGCCGCATCGCTGCCGGCGCACCGCTCGTCGCAAGCTGGCACAAACAGTGGATTACCCGGCTCACGCACGACACCCCATTAAGCGAAAAAGAAAAACGCAGCGCCTTCGCATTTCTTGAAACCGAAGATTACCGAGAAGGCATGGCAGCATTCTTTGAAAAAAGAAAGCCGATATTCAAGGGAAAGTAACCGTCCCTAATTTTTTCAAACCATCTGGCCACAACCCTCACGTAGCAAGAATGCCGCCGATGTAGATACCATCCCCGCCGTCAAGCCACCACAAAACGCCCGTCATTGCGAGCGCAGCGAAGCAATCCATCGCGGCTTCTGGATTTCCCGCCGCCTTGCGGCTCGCAATAACGCAACCGTAGGGCGGGTTTCAAACCCGCCCAGACCGTGGCTAATCCGAAACAGGTATTGGCTGTGCCGGGATGAGGGCGGGTTTGAAACCCGCCCCTACGCGAAATATACCGCCGCCCTGTTGGGGCAAGCCTCCCTGCGCTTGCCCACCATTTCAGACGCCTTTCGGCGTCACCCCCTCTCCCGGCACTTCGTGCCACCCTCTCCCACAAGGGGAGAGGGCAAAACCTGTGCCGAGTGCCCCTCTCCCCTTGTGGGAGAGGGGTCAGGGGAGAGGGGCGGGCGAGGCTTGCCTCGCCCCTCCGGTTACAATTCCCGCCGCCTTGCGGCTCGCAATAACGCCACCGTAGGGGCGGGTTTCAAACCCGCCCAGACCGTGGCTAATCCGAAACAGGTATTGGCTGTGCCGGGAAGAGGGCGGGTTTGAAACCCGCCCCTACGCGAAATATACCGCCGCCCTGCTTCCAGCAATGACATAAATATAAATAC
>JAIRPB010000174.1 GCA_031257305.1 Azoarcus sp. | reverse complement strand
CGGCCTGAGCGCGTCATGCGCGACCCTTGAAATGGATATTTCGGGGATGTTGCCCGTCACGATGTAGTAGGCTACGGCAGAAATCCCGTAGATGTCCGTCCATGTCCCCGGCCCGCTTTCCCCGTCTCCTGCCGCGTCGTAGTACTGTTCCTTTGCGGCAAAGCCGGGGGAGAGATCGGTCACGGGGAATTGGGTGGTATCCCGCCCCATACGCCGTGCCGCGCCGAAGTCGATTAGCACAGGCCGTCCGCCGTCTTGGACTAGGATGTTTCCCGGCGAGATGCCGAAATGGCCGTAGCCCGCCTTGTGCAGGGTGAATACGCCTTCTAGGATTGGCAGGATGACCGCCAGTAGGTCGCCCGCGCCCGTTGCCCGCCAGCCTCCGCGCACCATTTGCCGCAGAGTTTTCCCCTCTAAGTAGGGCATGACGATGTAGGCCGTCCCGTTGGCCGCGAAATACTGCAATACCTCGCGCAGGACGGGGGAACGGAACGAGGACATGGCTCCCGCTTCCGCGCCGAAGCGCCTCAGGCCGTCCTCGAACTGCCCCTGCCGCCCCGGCTTTGCCTCCACCTGCGCGGAGCCTCGCCGGGACGCCGACTCCGCCGGGAAATACTCCTTGAGCACGACCGTGCGCAGCAAGCTGTCATCCACGCCCTTGTAAACTAGGCTGGATTTCCCCCCGCCCAGCACGGGGCCGACGGTAAACCCGCCGACCCGTGTACCTTCGGGCAGTGCGGATATTTCCCGGCGCGGCGTCATCGACAGCCCCCGGGCGTTGCCCCACCCGGTAGAGGGCGTACAACCGGGAGGATACCGGAGACTTTCGGCTAGCTACGCAGTGTTTTGTTTTATAGGTAAAATTATTTCGCATCGTGCATCATTCGCCTATTTTTGCGCCCCTGTTCCACAGTTTGTTCCACAGCGCGTTCCACAGTTGCTAGGAAACGCGCTACGGGCAGACTCCCC
This sequence comes from Azoarcus sp., assembly GCA_031257305.1. Taxonomy (GTDB): domain Bacteria; phylum Pseudomonadota; class Gammaproteobacteria; order Burkholderiales; family Rhodocyclaceae; genus WRNU01. The sequence goes on along the minus strand of JAIRPB010000174.1, from coordinate 11,459 downwards.
CTGCCGCCGCCGATTCCCCGGCATCTCCGGCGGGGACGGGCTACGTAGCGGGAGTTGCGGCGTCACAAATTTCACTAGGCGGACAAATAAAAAATATTTGACACAAATACCGTGATTTTGTACCGTGCAATCCTTGTGTGAATTTTGTCAGTAAATTTTTGTCATGGCCATAAGCAAGCATATCCTCGGATGCTCCGGTATCCTCCCGACTCGGGGACAGGCTTGCCCGGCGGTTCGCCGGGAAGGCGGCTAGGTTTTGGCGGCAATGCACCATTTGGCCCAATCGCGCATCAGTTCCCGCCTCCTCTCAAAAAGATCCGACCTCTGGTACGCTTCCTCGGTAGCGGACGTCTGCCTGTGCGCGAGCGCCATTTCTACAACCTCGCGCGGGTAAGCGGTTTTTTCGGCCGCCCATACCCGGAAACTCGACCTAAAGCCGTGTACGGTCACGCCACGTAGCCCCATCCGGGCGAGTACGCTGAGCATGGACGAGCTATGGAGGGGCCGAGAACGCCCCACGCCGGGAAATATCCATTCAGGATGTAGGCCGAACTGCCGACGGAGGATGCTTAGGGTCGCGTCTGCGAGGGGGACGCTGTGCGGGCGGCCGTTTTTCATGCGTTCGCCCGGTATGCGCCATACGCGCCCCTCAAAATCGATTTCCTGCCACCGGGCGTACAGAGACTCGGATGTCCGGCTGGCGGTTAGGATGGTAAAACCTAGCGCCATCGCACCGATATCCACAGACAGGCAGAGCTGTCCGAAAAACAGGCCGACCTCCCAGTAGGGCATCGACGGATAGTGCCGGACGCGCTTGATGCGCGACGGCCTAGGTAGTAGTTCTTGGAGATGCCCGTCCCAACGGGCAGGGTTCTCTCCCCGGCGGTATCCGCGCACAGTGGCAAACGAGAGTACCCGCTCGATGCGTCCTCGCAGCCGCGAGGCCGTTTCCGTCTTGGTGTTCCAGATGGCTACTAGCGCCTGCAAAACTATTGGCGTCGTTATCCTGCTGACGGGCATCTTGCCGAAATACGGGGAGGCATACGTTTTGATGGAGTTTGCCCATTGCGCCGCATGGCGGTCGTCCCGCCACGCGCCTTTGTGGGCGGCAATGTATTCGGAGGCACACTCATCAAACGTCTTGTTGCCGGATGCGGGGTTGGCAACCTGTCCCTGCATGGCGCTAGTGCTACGCAGCGCCTGTAGCGGGTCAGTCCCCTGCGCCAGCAACGCCCGTGCACGGCGAACCTTTTCCCGCGCCTCTTTTATATTGACAGCATGGCTGCCCCCAAGCCCTATGTAATGCTTGACGCCCTTTATCTGGTAGCGGAAAACCCAGCTACTTGCTAGGTTTTTAGAGACGTATAGATACAACCCGTTCCCGTCGCCGTATTTTCCGGGCTTTGAAAGACTGGCTAGTTTGCGGACTGTCAGTTTATGGATTGCCATCTTTTTCTCCTGTGGGCGGATGCGAAAAATGAGGTATTCAGATTCGCACCATGCGCTCACAGTTCCTAGGACCGAGGTGTGCCTGCCCCGCACACGGTCGTTATTCGCTTCATTAAAACAAAAAATGGCCGGCAAAATTTTTATGAGCTGCCGCAGGCCTGCCCTAGCAGACGCAGGTACGGATTATCTATCGGCATGGCGCTAAATTTCTGCGCGGGGCACCTCCGTGCACGGGTGGCCCCGCCTTTCCAAAAACGGCTCCGCCAGGGCGCGGGCTACCCTCTACATGGCCACTGTCCGCACCAGGGCCTGCACCCCCCATCCGCGCAATGGCCGCGCGCCTGAATGCGGCCGGCAAGTACGCGATGTTCGTCATCGCCGCCGCCATGCGCAAGCTCGTCTACCTCTGCTTCGGCGTCCTCAAAAACCGCGTCCCTTACCGGGCCGATTTCTTGAAAAACGCTTGACCGGGGAGACGGTATCTACGCGGAATATACCGCGCCCTGTTTTTGTAAATACCGCCCCCGCCGTCAAGCCACCACAAAACGCCCGTCATGGCGAGCGCAGCGAAGCAATCCACAGCGGCTTCTGGATTTCCCGCCGCCTTGCGGCTCGCAATAACACCACCGTAGGGGCGGGTTTCAAACCCGCCCAGACCGTGGACAACCCGAAACAGGTATTGGCTGTGCCGGAAAGAGGGCGGGTTTGAAACCCGCCCCTACACGAAATATACCGCCGCCCTGTTGGGGCAAGCCTCCCTGCGCTTGCCCACCATTTTAGACGCTTTGCGGCGTCACCCCCTCTCCCGGCGCTTTGCGCCACCCTCTCCCACGAGGGGAGAGGGCAAAACCCGCCTTAACTTCTCCCCAGTCGATACACCGCTACGCTTGCTAGAAAATTCGGCTCGTCGACAATGACTTTGCCTTCGTCAAAAGCCAGCCTTTTATGGATAGCGATGCCGGTCTGGGCGCAGAGCGCCTCGAAATCGTTGATGGTGAAAAAACGGACATTGGGCGTGTCAAACCATTGGTAGGGCAGGCTTTTTGAGACAGGCATCCGGCCATTGAGGATGCTTTGGCGATGTTGCCAGTAGCCGAAATTGGGAAAGCTCACGACCGCTTCGTGGCCTACCCGCAACATCTCGGCAAGAATGCCTTGGGTGTTGTGCATGGCTTGGAGCGACAGGCTCATGATGACATGGTCAAAAAAATCATCATCAAAACCCGTCAGCCCCCGGTTCATGTCCGCTTGAATCACGTTGATGCCGTTTTTGACGCAGGCGAGGATTTTTTCGGGGTCGTTTTCTACCCCGTACCCGCGCACCTGCCGCGTTTCAATGAGATGGCGCAACAAGCCGCCATCGCCACAGCCGAGGTCAAGCACCTTTTCCCCGTGCGCAATCCATTGCGCGATAACGTCATAATCATAACGGTAGGCAGCCATGCTTATACCTCAATGCGGCCAAACCATGCCGAAAGAATGGCATGGTACTGTGGGTCGTCAAGCAGGAAGGAGTCGTGTCCGGCCGCGCTATCAATTTCGGCATACGTCACGTTGCGCCCGTTGTGGGCCAGCGCATAAACAATTTCGCGTGAACGCTCTGGCGAAAAACGCCAGTCCGTCGAGAATGCCACCACTAGAAAATTGGCCCGCGCCGCCGCCAGTGCCGCTGTAAGGTCATCGTCATACTCAAACGCGGGGTCGTAATAGTCAAGCGCCTTCGTCGTGAGAAGATAAGTATTGGCATCAAACTGGCGCGAAAACTTGTCCCCTTGATAACGCAGGTAAGACTCGATTTCAAACTCCGGGTCATAGCTGTACACCGCCTTACCGTGCCGCAGGTTCCGCCCAAATTTTTCGCCCATCGCATCATCGGACAGATAGGTGATGTGCCCCAGCATCCGTGCCAGGCGAAGGCCACGTTCCGGCAATGCGCCATGCGCGTAAAAATGCCCGCCATGAAAATCAGGGTCGGTGAGAATCGCCCGGCGGGCAACTTCGTTAAACGCGATGTTTTGCGCGGAAAGTTTGGGCGCAGATGCGATGACTGCCGCATGGCGTATACGGTTGGGATATTGCAGTGCCCATGAAAGCGCCTGCATGCCTCCCAAGCTGCCGCCGATAACTGCCGCAAGGCATTCGATGCCGAGTTTATCTGCGAGTCTGGCTTGGGCATCCACCCAGTCTTCAACAGTCACAAACGGAAAATCCGCGCCCCAAGGCTGTCCCGTAGCGGGGTTGGTTGAGCGCGGCCCGGTTGAGCCGTGGCAGCCGCCTAGGTTGTTGACACCAATGACAAAAAACTTGTTGGTATCGAGCGGTTTGCCGGGGCCGATGAGGTTATCCCACCAGCCAGAATTTTCATCTTCGCCGGCATACCGTCCCGCGACATGGTGCGAACCCGATAGCGCATGGCAAACCAAAACGGCATTGGAACGCTGGGCGTTGAGTTTGCCGTAGGTTTCAAAAACAAGCTCGAAACTGTCTAGGTGGGACCCGCTACGCAGCGGCAACGCTTCGTCAAAGCGGGCTGTTTGAGGCTCGACAACCCCAACGGACTGACAGGCGGCGGGTGGTTCTAACATAAAAGCTACCGAATCCCTATTGTCGCAAAAGCCGTTATTGTCTCTGAAATTAAGAAACTTTAGGAACGATAGGGACAAAGCCGCCCCTTTGCCGAACCTGCTCAAACAAACAGATAGCCGCCGCCGCCGCTACGTTAAGCGATTCAATGCCTTGTTTCATTGGGATATGCAGAACTTCATCTGTTCTCGTGAGGAGGGCAGGTGAAACGCCGCGCCCTTCTGCGCCAAAAATCCAAGCCACGTCCCCGCGCAAATCTGCATCAAAAAGCATCCGGGACTCTGTGCCGCCGACTGCCGCAATCACTTTGCCCGGATAAGCGGCAAGTCCCGCAACGGGTTCCACCCGCTCATGGATGCGCAACTGAAAATGCGCCCCCATCCCGGCGCGAAGCACTCTGGGCGACCAAGCCTGTGCGCAACCCGGCGTGAGCCATGCCTGTGGGACCCCCGCTGCCGCAGCAGTACGCAAAATGGTGCCGAGATTGCCGGGGTCTTGGATGCCGTCGAGCACGATTAGCGTTTCCTGCTCTGCGTGGCACGGTATCTCCAACGATGGAAACGCGATTCTGGCAAGAATGCCCGTGGGGGTATCGACCGGGCTTAACCGGGCAAAAAGGGCATCGGGAACACAAACCGGGTTTATTTCGGCGGGCAGACGGGAAAGCAGGGCAGCAATCTCAGGATTTCGGCAACCGCTCTCCGACACACACACATCCAGCAGAGGAATTCCGGCGTCAAGGGCACAGCCAAGCAAATGTGCGCCATCAAGGAGAGTCTGGCCGCGCAGGCGCCGTTCCCGCGCCTCCCCCCCAAGCGCCGCTAACAACTGAAGCCTAGGATTCGCGCGCGAAGTGAGATGGGTTAAGGCGACTCCCGACGCCGTAATGATGTTCTCGGTCATATAGCCAGCCCGAGCGTAGCGACAGTGGCCGTTAGCGCCGCAAGCGCAAGCGTGATGTCCAGCCGCTGGCTAATGCGCTGCGCCTCCGTCCGCGCTTTCGCCAATTCGCCCCGCATCAAAGCGGAACGCAATGCCGCCCAAGGCCCCAGCCAGAGCGAAGCATAAACAGCAATCATCACCGTACCGAAAAAGCTCATCAGCAGCCAAGCCAGCGGGGCTTGCGAAAGCCCCCGGAGAATCAGCATAAAACCGCCGGAAATAACGATAAGCGCCACCGAAACCCACGAAAGGGAGAAAAAATTCCCAAGAATTTCAGCCCATTGCGAAGTGGTTAACGTTGATGAGACAAGGCAGACACGGATAAATACCATGCCGCCCACCCAGAACGTGATGCCCGTGAGATGCAGGAAAAGCGCGAGGTGCTGAAAACTCACTGCCCGCTCCCATAGGTTAGGCGGTTTCGCTGTCCGTCCATAACGGCGGGTGAGCAAGAAGCCGCCGGACAGGGGCAAAACTTTTGCGGTAGAAATCGGCAACGCCGTGCTGACGAAGAGCCTCAAGATGCGCCGCAGTTGGGTAGCCTTTGTGGCGCGCAAGCCCCAATTGAGGATGGATGCGGTCCAATTCAAACATTTGCGCGTCGCGCGCCGTTTTGGCAAGGATAGACGCGGCGGAAATCGCGGGTTCCAGCGCGTCCCCGCCAACGATGGCTCTTACGGGCAAACCAATGGCCGGACAACGATTGCCGTCGACTAGCACTTCAGTGGGTGTAACAGCCAGCGCGGCCACGGCACGCTGCATTGCCAGCAGGCTAGCCTGCAAAATATTGAGCCGGTCGATTTCTTCTGACGTGGCTTCGGCCACACTCCAAGCAAGCGCCCGTTCCCGGATGAGTTTTGCTAAACGCTCACGTGCCCGTGCGGTTAATTTTTTAGAATCCGCCAGCCCATCGATAGGGTTTTCGGGATTAAGAATGACAGCGGCGGCCACTACAGAACCGCACAAGGGACCGCGCCCCGCCTCGTCGACCCCGCAGATTTTCGATTCAGCCGCTATACCATTAGGGTTAGCTGGGTTCGTCAACATCGCGCAGGTAAGGCAGGATGACTTTGGCCGCTTTCTCCGCCGTTCCTCGCCGTAACTCATGGTGTAACGCGGTGAAGCGTTCAGCCAGCGCCGCGCAGGCATCGGCGTCGCCTAACCATTTTTCGATGGCATCCGCCATTGCTTCGGGCGTTGCGTCATCTTGGAGCAATTCAGGCACAACCAGTTCGTTGAGCAGGATGTTAGGCAGGCCGACCCAAGGCAGGTAAGCCATGCGTTTGATGAGGCGGAACTGCCATTTGCCGATACGGTAGCAAATAACCATCGGGCGCTTGAGCAACGCGGCTTCAAGGCATGCCGTCCCGCTGGCAACCAGCACCACATCGGCGGCCGTCATCGCGTCGACCGAATGCCCGAACAACAAACGTATCGGCAAATCTTCTGACGACCTTCCGCTATGCAGGGCTTCGGAGAAAATTTCGCGGGTTTCGCGTGTTGTTAACGGCGCAAGAAACAGGGTTCCGGGACGGCGCTGCGCAATGACCTCGGCGGTTTCAATGAAACAACTCGCCAGATTGGAGACTTCGGATTGGCGGCTTCCCGGTAGCAGCGCCACGATGGTGGCATCGGCGGGTAAATCAAGGCGTTCGCGCGCGGCCAACCGGTTGGGTTCTATCGGCAACTCATCCGCGAGCGGATGCCCGACATACGTGGCGGGAATGCCCGCACGTTCGTACAGAGGCATCTCAAACGGGAACATGCACAGCATGTGCGTTACGGACCGTGCAATAGATTTAATCCGTTTTCCGCGCCAAGCCCATATGGAAGGGCTTACAAAGTGAATGGCCGGAATGCCATCGGACTTAACTTTGCCTTCAAGCCAGAGGTTGAAATCCGGCGCGTCAACGCCGATAAAAACATTGGGCCGCGTAGCGCGGATGTCTTTTAGCAATTTGCGCCGGACGCTCGCTATTGAACTGTAACGCCCGATAGCGTCGGTATAGCCGTTGACCGAGAGCAATTCGGAAGGCCAGACTGCATCAAAACCTTCAGTCTGCATTTTTGGGCCGCCAATGCCATAAAAACGGGCATTCGGCAAATGAGCACGGATAGCGCGGATGAGATGGGCCGCCAGCATGTCGCTGGATGCTTCCCCCGCTACCATTGCAATCGTAGGTGTCATATCAGCGTACCAATCCGCGCCCGGATACCCCAATGAAGTCGGCAAGCAACCGGATTTCTGTTTGGCTCTCGGCAAGTTCAGTTATTTGCTCACGCGCTTGCGCAAGCGAGAGATTGCTACGATAAAGAATACGGTACGCCTTTTTAATCATGCTGATGGCCTCCGGCGAAAACCCTCGGCGCCGCAACCCCTCACTATTGATGCCGTGCGGCGCGGCAGGATTGCCCACCGCATTGACATAAGGGGGAACATCTTGGAGCAGAATGGCCGTCGCGGCGATGAAGCTGTGTGCGCCTACCCGAACAAACTGGCGGACGCCGCTAAAACCGCCAAAAATCACCCAGTCGTCCACATGGACATGCCCTGCGAGCGAAGCGCCATTCGCAAAAATGGTGTTGTTTCCCACTTGGCAGTCATGCGCGATGTGCACATAAGCCATAATCCAATTGTCATTGCCGATACGGGTGACGCCCGCATCCTGCGCCGTCCCGACATTGAAGGTGCAATACTCGCGGATAACGTTACGGTCGCCGATTTCTAACCGGGTTGGCTCTGCTGAATATTTTTTATCTTGCGGTTCCCCGCCGAGCGAGGCGAATTGGAAAATCCGGTTTTCAACGCCAATACGGGTATGGCCTTCAAGCACGACATGCGGCCCAATCCAAGTTCTATCACCGATTTCGACATGTTCGCCGATAATTGAATAGGCGCCGATTTCGACTTCATCGCCGATTTTCGCGCCGGGGTGGACGATGGCAGTCGCGTGAATCATGAACCCGCCCTAAAAACGCACAGAAATTCGGACTCGGCGGCTAACACGCCATCCACTGTGGCAGTTCCGGTGTATTTGTAAATGCCGCGTTTGTTTTGCAGCATAGAGACATCAAAAAGAAGCTGGTCGCCCGGAATAACCTGACGTTTGAAGCGGACTTTATCTAAGCCCGCAAACAGGACGACCGAATTTTCGTCAGGAATAACATCCGCGTTTTTAAGAGTCATTAGCGCGGCCGCTTGGGCTAAGGCTTCTACGATGAGAACCCCCGGCATCACCGGTTTGTGCGGGAAGTGGCCGGGAAAGAAAGGCTCATTCACTGAAACGTTCTTGATGGCAAGAATGCGGTTTTCGTGAATTTCTAATACCCGGTCGACTAGTAGGAAGGGATAACGGTGCGGCAAATACCGGCGGATTTCGTTGATGTCCATGACCATGATGTTAGGGCGTTTCCTTTGAATTTTCCTGATGTTCCAAATGCTGCTCAAGGATGCGTATTTTATGGGCGAGCGTGTCCAAGTGGCGGAGGTGCGAGAAATTTTTCACCCAGTCTGCGTGGCGCTGTTGCGGAACCACACTTGAATAAACACCGGGGGCGCGGATAGATTTCATGATTTGCGTACCGCCGTGAATGACGGCATCATCCGCGATAGAAAGATGGCCCGCGATAGCGACATGCCCGCCAATCATGCAACGGGCGCCAATCCTGACGCTACCCGCGATGCTCGTGTTGGCCGCAATAATAGAGTGGTCGCCAATACGCACGTTGTGAGCCACTTGTATTTGGTTGTCAAGTTTGACGCCATCGCCGATAACCGTATCGTCTATTGCGCCCCGGTCAATGGTGGTATTGGCACCGATTTCTACATCGTTGCCAATGACCACCCGGCCGACTTGCGGGATTTTAACCCACGCGCCAGACGCTTCCCGCGCAAAGCCAAACCCGTCTGAACCAATCACGACGCCCGCATGGATGATGCAGTTAGTGCCAAGGACACAGCCCGCGTAGAGGGTGGTGTTAGGCGCAAGGCGCGTACCGCCGCCAATACGTACCCCATGACCCACATAACAATTCGCGCCAACCAAAACGCCATCGCCGATTTCTGCGCCATCTTCTACCACTGCGCCAGCATCCACGGCCACGCTGTCCGGCAGCCAGCACCGCACGGAAGCCAGCGGATGGATGCCGGGGACAACGGCAGGGGCAGGATTAAAAAACCGGGAAGCGCGCGCAAAATAAAGGTAGGGGTCGGGCGTCACGATACAAGGCCGCCCGCCGCCCGCCGCGCCCCTGTGCGCGGGCGGCACAATGAAAGCCGCCGCACGGCTGGTTTTCAATTGCCCTAGGTATTTGGGGTTGGCAAGAAACGCCAAATCCCCTTCGTCAGCCTGTTCTAGTGTGGCAACCCGGCGTATTTCCACGCTGCCGTCCCCGGCCAGCTCGCCACCGAGATGGGCGACCAAAGCGTCAATTCGTGGCATTGTCGGTCATCAACCGTTTTATTTAGCGTCTGCGGCAAGCGCCTTAATGATTTTGTCTGTAATGTCGATGCGCGGGTTGGCGTAAACAACATCCTGAAGGATAACGTCGTACTGTTCGCCTTCTGCAATCTTCTTGATAACCACATTGGTTCTTTCGATAACAGAGGCCAATTCTTCGTTCTGGCGCAGGTTGAGGTCTTCGCTGTATTCGCGCCGCCGACGCTGGTAGTCCCGGTTAAGGTCGTTGAAAGAACGCTCTTTCGCTTGGCGGTCTGACGCGGACAGCTTTGAGTTTGGATCCTCCAAGTCTTTTTGGAGGCTTTCGAGGTTTTTGGCGATACGCTCCAATTCTTGGTTGCGCTTTGAAAATTCTTTTTCAATGCGCTGTTGGGCACGCACGGCCGGCACGGCCTCGCGCATGACCCTTTCGGAATTAACGTAGCCAATTTTGGTATCCGCAAACGCCATTTGGGAAATTCCCATTAGTGCCACGGCAACAAAAGAAAAAGTACGGACTTTCACATGGTTCTCCAAGAGTTGTTTTAGGTTTAGGTCAGCACGGCGCCGTTAGAAAGTGGCGCCGAGCACGAAATCGAAGGGACGTATCTTGTCGCCTTTTTTCCGGTTCAGCGGGTAGCCCAGACTGAACTTGAGCGGGCCGATAGGCGCGTTCCATGTTACGCCCACGCCGGCACTGTACCGCAAATCGCTGCCCCGGATACGCTGCTGTTCTCCATAGTGCGGGTTGGTGGCCGGAGTCTTTTCCGTATTCTTTCCCCAAACATAACCAGCATCGACGAAGGTCGAAATACGGAACGAGCGGTCGCGGGTGGCGCTTGGGAAAAAGAATTCGAGGTTCGCTACAAATTTGCGCGTACCGCCCGTGGCGTTACCGTCTTCATCCCGTGAGCCAAGGGAACTTGAATCGTAGCCGCGCACGGAGCCGATGCCGCCCACGTAGAAGTTTTTGTAGAACGGAACGGGTTTGTGGGCGTAACCCTTTATCCAGCCAAATTCGGAGTTGAACATCAAAGCGGCCGTTTCGCCAACAGGTATCCAGTGCTGGAACTGGTACGTCGCTTTCCAGTAGCGCAGGTCTGCCGGAGGCGTGGCGACTTCGCCGTAGAGCCGCTGGTAATTGCCTTTGGTTGGGTAAAGATAGCTATTGCGGGAGTCATGCGCCCAGCCTAGGTTGACCAGCAGGCTGTTGACATCGGCTTTGCCGATGCCGTCTTTAGCGTCTGCGCCGCCATGACAATCGAAGTCTTTACAGAAATCTTTATATTGCCTGTAGCTTTCTTTGTAGGTTTGAATCCGGGTACGGTCAAAGCCTAAGCCCATGCTCACGTTGTCGTTTTCCGCGATGGGGTAGCCCAGATTGATGCCCGCGCCTGTTGAAATCATTTTGTAGGGCGATACCGACATGGTTCTGGAAGGGTCGTAAGTGCGGTAGTAAACATCCCCGCCCAAACTTACGCCGTCAGCCGTGAAATACGGGTCTACCACAGAGAGCGCCAACGTGCGGCCAGAGCGGGAGGTATCGAAGGCGATAGTCGCGTTTCTGCCAGAACCGAAAAGATTACGTTCAGAAATAGAGGCTTGCAGGATGGCTTTTTCAGCGGAGGAATAGCCTAAGCCAAGCATCAGGCTGCCGGTACGCCGTTCTTTGACGGTGAAATTAACATCGACTTGGTCGGTGGCTCCCGTCACGGCAGGCGTCTCAACCGTAACTTCGTCGAAGAAACCCAACCTGTCGATACGGTCACGCGAACGGTTGATGGCCGCGCCGTCGTACCAAGCACTTTCCATCTGCCGCACCTCGCGGCGAATCACTTCGTCGCGTGTCTTGGTGTTGCCCTGCACATTGACGCGGCGCACATACACTTTGCGGCCGGGGTCAACATAGATGGTGAAAGCGACTTCACGCTTTTGCGCATCAATTTCGGGCGCGGCGTTGATATTGGCAAACGCATAACCTTCATTGCCAAGGCGGTCAGAAATAGCCTTCGTGGTTTCGGTTAGGCGCTCACGCGAAAAAATTTC
>JAIRPB010000066.1 GCA_031257305.1 Azoarcus sp. | reverse complement strand
AAGTTTTGCACGGTTTTCATATGATGTATTTAGAATTTCAAAAAGCCGCATCATCCGTGCGGATAAATCGCTCCCGTCTTTTTTAGAATTTTCCACATATTTCAAAAATGCTTCTTTAGAAAATATCCCCGTATCTTCAGCAAATAAACAAAACAAAAGCCGTATCAAATACACTGCTAAATCATGCCCTTCGTAACCGTGTTCTTTTAAGGCGTCGTGCAGTTTCGCCATTTTCCCGGCGGCTTTGGCGTTGATGTTGTTCGGAGCCAACACACTAGCGCCCTCACCCCGCCCGCCACAAACACCCGCTCTTGCTGCTTTTTTCGATGTCTGACAGTACGGCTTCATGGGCCGCAAGTTCTTCGGGGGAGGCCCGCAAAACTTTTAGCGGGATGCGGTTGGGAAGCGGGGCAGATGCCGTGCTGTAGGCGGGTTTTGGCTCATCGAGCGCCATCATCAGGCTTTCTTGGCCGCGTGTCATCGCTAGGTAAACTTCCGCCAGCAGTTCGGCATCAAGCAGGGCGCCGTGCAGGGTGCGGTGGGCGTTGTTGATGCCAAAGCGTTCACAGAGGGCATCAAGCGAGGCTTTTTTGCCGGGATTTTGTTCGCGAGCCAACGCTAGGGTGTCAATTACGTTGCCGCTGTTGAGTTCCTCGAGAACAGGACGGCCAGCGAGTTTGAATTCGTTAATAAGAAATCCGAGGTCAAACGGGGCGTTGTGGATGATGAGTTCCGCGCCCCGTATGAATTTCTCGAAATCTGGCGCGATGGCGGCAAAAACGGGCTTGTCCGCCAAATAGTCGTTGCTGATGCCGTGGACGGCTTGCGCTTCGGCGGAAATGGGGCGCTCTGGGTTGATATAGGCGTGGAAATGGTTTTTTGTGAGGGTGCGGTTGCACAGTTCGATACAGCCGATTTCGATGACGCGGTCGCCGTTTTTCCAATCAAGGCCGGTGGTTTCTGTATCAAGAACGATTTGTCTCATGGTTGTGATGCTTCCTTGTGATGGGCAGTGCGCACGGCTTCAACGCCACAGCGGGCGAGCGCGTCGGCGCGTTCGTTTTCGGGATGGCCGGCATGGCCTTTCACCCAATGCCATTCCACGGCGTGGCGGGCGGCGGCGTCATCGAGCATGCGCCAGAGGTCGGCGTTTTTAACGGGCTTTTTATTTGAGGTGGTCCAGTTGCGCGCTTTCCAGTTGTGAATCCATTCGGAAATGCCTTTTTGCACGTACTGGCTGTCGGTATAAACCCGCACCGCGCTGCCGGGGCGTTTGATTTGCTCAAGGGCGCGGATGACCGCCAAGATTTCCATGCGGTTGTTGGTAGTCTGCGGGTCAGAACCCCAGATTTCTTTTTCATGCGCGCCGCTTTTTAGCACCGCCCCCCAGCCGCCGGGGCCGGGGTTGCCGCTACAAGCGCCGTCGGTATAGATGTTTATGGTTTCCACGTTTCTCCGGTTTTTTTGTTGCCGCTCAGTTTGCGGGCGACGGGCGCAAGGTTTTTGGCGCGGGCACATTTCTCGCGCCACTTGGGTTGGATAAGGCGCATGCCGTGTACCCGTTTAATGCCGTGCAGTATCCACGCCGCGCCGCAGATGGGCCAGCACCGCCGGCCCACCCGGTCAAGCCATTTCCAACGGGCCAGCCATTCGGAAGATTCCACTGCGGGCACGTAGCCGCCGTACTGGCAAGACTGCACTTCAAAGCCCAGCACGGTGAGCCAGTCGCGGACTTTGGCGGCGGAATAATATTTCCCGTTCCACGGCCATGCCTCCTGTTTCCGGCGGCGTCCCCACAAACTGTAAGGATTGAAGCCGCAGACGATGATATTGCCGTCAGCCACGAGTACCCGTTCAGCTTCGCGCAGCAGTTGGTGCGGCGTATCAGAAAATTCAAGGACGTGGGCGAGTACGGCGAGGTCGAGGCTGGCGCTGGCAAACGGCAGCGCGGCCGGATTGCAGGGGACATCGATGAGGGAAGTCGGAGGAGCCGCCGCATTGCGGGCGGGCACCTCGCCCGCGCAAAGGTGCAGCGGCATGCGGTTGCTCCGCAGTAAATCGGTTTCAGCCAGTCCGATTTGAAGCGCGTTGTAGCCAAAAATATTTGCCAAGAGCGTGTCCAGCCGCGCCTGTTCCCAAGCAATAAGGTACTGGCCAAGCGGCGTTTTTAACCACTCTGGCATGGCAGATGAGAAATTCTGTTCTTGGCACACGGTAAAATTGGAATCATTAAAGTTTGTCCATCCATGATAATAACGAGTTTGCTGCGTATCCGTTTTGTTCCCGTGCCATTGTGCAAATTGATTTCCCAATTCCCTGATTCCCGACTCCCAAACGATGAATGCCCTCAAAGTTATTCCCGTCCCGTTTGCGCGCGATAACTACCTCTGGCTTATCAGCGATGGCCGCCATGCGGCGCTGGTCGATCCGGGCGAAGCCGCGCCCGCGCTAGATGCGCTGCAAGGGCTAAACCCCGCCGCAATCCTGCTCACGCACCACCATGTCGACCACATCGGCGGAGTGAGCGAACTGCTGGCCCATTACCCATCGCTTCCGGTTTATGGTCCCCGCAAGGACAACATTGCATGCGTGAACCGCCCGGTGGAGGACGGCAGCAAAGTCCGCCTTGAGGCGTTGGGGCTTACGTTGCAGGTTATCGGCGTGCCGGGGCACACACGCGGTCATATCGCTTGGCTAGGCGAAGGCATGTTGTTTTGCGGCGACGCGCTGTTCTCGGCAGGATGCGGACGCCTTTTTGAAGGGACCCCGGCCGATTTGGAATACACGCTCCGGCGGCTAAGCCAGATTGACGGCCAAACAAAAATCTATTGCGCCCATGAATACACGCTCACCAACCTTGCCTTTGCCCGCGCCGCTGAACCAGATAATCCCAAGCGCGACCGTTACGCCGCGCATTGCGAGGCCCTGCGCAAACAAGGACAGCCCACGCTGCCCACCACAATGGCAATTGAGCGGGCAATCAACCCCTTTTTGCGCACAGATTCAGCAAGCGTCGTGGCGGCGGTGAAAGCACACTGCGGGGCGCACCCCGCCGACGCGGTAGCGTGTCTGGCCGTGCTACGGGCGTGGAAGGATGTTTTTTCGTAGGGGCGGGTTTGAAACCCGCCCGTGCCGCGCTTTTCCTGTAGATACCGCCTCTGCCGTCAAATCATCACAAAACGCCCGTCATTGCGAGCGTAGCGAAGCAATCCATGTTGCTATTCCGGCCATTCTGGATTGCTTCGTCGCTTCGCTTCTCGCAATGACGGAAATTTGTGTAGGCGTGTCTGTACGGACGTTGCATGCAACGTCCCTACGGCGGGATTGCGCACGAGACGGTAGATAACGTGGGCACGGCGTGGAAATTTTCGGGTGCTTGGCAAGCGCCCCTACACTCGGCGTCATTCCGCCCTTCCCCCCACAGCCGCTATTTTTAACGCTTGAGCGTGGAGGTGGCGCGGTGGAGGTAATAGCCCATCGACCAGAGGGTGAGCGCGGAGGCGACGTAAATTAGGATTGTGCCGAGCCATGTCATGCTGATACCCAAGAGCGGTGCGTCAAGCAGCAACATTGGGATAGCGACCATCTGCGCGATGGTTTTGAATTTGCCAATGGTGGCTACGGCGACGCTTGATGATTCACCCGCTTGCGCCATCCACTCACGCAGTGCCGAAACGGTGATTTCGCGCCCGATAATGATGGCGGCTATTGGGGCGCCCACCCGCTGAAGATGGACTAAGACAATGAGCGAGGCGGCTACCATGAGTTTGTCCGCCACGGGGTCCAGAAACGCGCCAAAGGCTGATGTTTGCTTGAGCGTGCGGGCTAAGTAGCCATCTATCCAGTCGGTGACGGCGGCCGCGACAAAAAAAACCGTGGCAAATACATTTTGTTGCCTGACGCTCATCCAACCTTCAGGCAGATAGAAAACACCAATGAAAACCGGGATGAGGGCAATCCGCCCCCATGTCAGGATGATGGGAATATTGATGCGCATGGGAAATGAGCCAAGCCGTTGTTCTTTGACATGATTTAATGCAGTGCGGAGTATATCTGTTCAGCTAGCCCGTGGCTGATGCCGTCAACACGGCACAGGTCTTGTGCCGTGGCCGCCCGTACCCCGTCCAAGCCGCCAAAAGCTGCCAGCAGCGCCCGCCTGCGCACGGGGCCGACGCCGGGAATATCTTCTAGTTTTGAACCTAGCCTTGCTTTGCCGCGACGGGCACGGTGGCCGGTAATGGCGAAGCGGTGGGCTTCGTCACGGATTTCGATGACCAGTTGCAATGCCGGGGATTGCCCGCCAAGCGCCGCGCTTTCGCGCCCGTCTGGGAAAACGAGCGTCTCTAGCCCTGCTTTGCGCCCTTCGCCTTTCGCCACGCCCACGGTGTTGAGCGCATCAAGCCCGAGTTCAGACAAAATAGCCGCCGCCGCGCTGACTTGCCCGCGGCCGCCGTCTATCAAAATTAAATCGGGGCAGATGCCCTCCCCTTCCGCAACCCGGCTATAACGCCGTTCAAGTACCTGCCGCATGGCCGCAAAATCGTCGCCCGGCTGGATGCCTGCGATGTTGTAGCGGCGGTATTCGCTGTGTTTCATCGCCCCGTCGACGCACACCACACAAGCGGCTACCGTGGCTTCGCCCATTGTGTGGCTGATGTCGAAACATTCAATCCTCGCCGGGACTTCTGATAAATCAAGCACTTCGCGCAGGGCTTGTAACCGCTCGCCGGCACGGTTGGCGTCGCGCAGGCGCGCTTCTATCGCCAGCCGCGCATTTTTTTCCGCCATTTCCATCCAAGCCTTTTCGGAGGCGTGGCGAGGGAGCGCCACGGGCGGCGGGCGTTCCGAGATTTCCGCCAAAACTTCCCGGGCCGAATCAAGGCTGGACGCTACCAGTATCCTCGCGGGCAGCGGATGCACGGCGTAATGCTGTTCAATGAACGCGGTCAGCCCGTCGCCCGCCTCCAGCACTGCCGCGCCGCTTGGGAACTGTGGGCGGTCCCCAAGGTGGCGGCCGCTGCGCACCATCGCAATATTGACGCACACCGCGCCGCCGTGTGCCACGGCCGCAATGATGTCAACATCTTCGTCTTTGCCGCTGTCCGCAAACTGGCGATGCAGCACTTTTTGCAGAACCCGGATGCGGTCACGGCAAGCCGCCGCTTCCTCAAAGGCTAAACGTTCTGCGGCTTGCTGCATGCGCGCGCTCAAATCGTCGATGACTTCGCTGGCTTGCCCATCCAGAAAGCGGCTTGCCATATCTACGTCAGTAGCATAGGCATCTGGCTTGATGCCTTCCACGCATGGGGCACTGCAACGCTCAATCTGCGCCAACAGGCAGGGACGCGAACGGTTTTGGAAAACGCTGTTCTCACAGGTACGCAAGCGGAATGTTTTCTGCAAAAGCTGGATGCTTTCGCGGACCGCATGCACATTGGGAAAGGGACCGAAATAACGCGATTTTTTGGCAAACGTGCCGCGATGAAAGCCCATCCGGGGAAACGCATCCCCCGAAAGCTCAATGTAGGGATAGCTTTTGTCATCGCGGAACAGGATGTTGAAGCGCGGGGCCAGACTCTTGATGAGGTTATTTTCAAGAATCAGCGCCTCGGCTTCTGAACGGGTTGGGGTGATGTCTACGCGCGCAATCCGTTCCACCATCATGGCGATGCGCGGGCTGGGCTGCCGCCCCCGGAAATAGCTCGATACCCGGCGTTTAAGGTTTTTGGCCTTGCCCACGTAGAGCACTTGCTCATCCGCGCCAATCATCCGGTAGACGCCGGGCGTTTCGGGCACCGTGCGCAGAAAGGCTGAGGCGTCAAACCGGGCAAGCGGTACAGAGTCATTCATTGATTGGGCGAGCAGATTTTTTGGATACGCTGGCCGATGTCCTTATTTTGTGCGGACAAATCCAGCATCCAAGTCACCATCTTTCCGTAACGGTGGGCATCCACTAAATCTTTTTTTGTGACAGGCACATATCCGCCGTAGTCTGATGTCTCAAAAAATAATTTTCCTTCCTCTGTTTGCGGAAAGGCTTCAAGCGCGGCGCGGATCCGTTCGATTTGGGCTTCGCCCAAACTGCTGTGCACCATCGTAACCAGTGACGGGAATTCCTGATGGGACACATCGATTGTGCGCAATTTTTTGCGTATCCCTTCACCGAGCATCCGCCAGAGCGGGAGCGCCGTCACAACAGCATCAATCCGCCCCGCTTCCACGGACATCATGCCCGCCATATGCGAGGGCTGCTCACTTAGCAGAAAATCTAGGTTGGGTTTAGAGGATAACGAACACAGCCACTGCATACCAATGAGGTGATAAAACGAGAAACTGTCTGGCAAACCAATGCTGCGGCCAAGCAAATCTTTTATGCCTCTAATATCGCTGTGGCCACGCACAACAAGTAACACTTTGAATGGGTGGCGGTAACGCAGCAACGGGACAAATCCCTGTTCAGCCGCCAAAGACACAAAATGTACGGGCGTCACCGCAATATCGAAACGGCCTTTGAGCATGCTCAACAAAAATTGCTCGTGGTTTACCGCGCTATAGATAACCACTTTCCTGTTAAGCGCCATTTCCAGATGTTCGCGCAAGGGACTATGTACGCGCAGCAAAGTAGGCGCGGAAAAGAACGGCGGAATACCTAGTTTTAAGGGAGCCGTTTCCTCTGTGATTGCTTCCCCCTCGGCGGCATCAGCGCGGGACGGGACCATGCTGGCCCCGCACACAAAAAGCGCCCCAAGCAGACTCCCCACAACCCAAAGCTGTTTGATGCGCTGCATTCAGATACGCCCCTTAATATTCAGCCTGAACGCACAGAGCCAATCGTTGCCGCCGCCATCGCTGAACTATCAGCCTGTTCTGTGGCGAGCAGGGCTAATACGTTCTCGCGCGCCGACACATAAGGCTGATGCCGCGCAAGCAGGCTGGGGGTTGTTTGCCAAGAACAAGACGGGGTTTGGAATGCCGCCAGACGGGCGCGGCTCACGGGGTCGATTTCGGGCGTCCCGCGCGCCAAAAGTTCGGCAACAAGGTCCGGGCGGTTGCATACCAACCACATATCACACCCCGCCGCCGCCGCCGCCGAAACGCGCTCTTTGATGTCCCCGGCCACGAGCGCCCCCGCCATGTTGAGGTCATCGCTAAAAATAATCCCCCCAAAGCCTAGCCGCCCGCGCAGCACTTCTTTCAGCCAGAAAGATGAAAAACCGGCCGGGCCGGCTTTTACCGGTTCGGCACGGGAATAGATAACGTGCGCGGGCATCACGCCGGCCAGTTTTTGGAGCAGCTCATGCCGGTACGGGAGGATGTCCTCATTCCAGAGCGCATCGAATTCACGCTCATCCACCGGGATATCGTGGTGCGAATCCGCCTCAACAAACCCATGCCCCGGAAAATGCTTGCCTACCGCGCCCATGTCGGCTTCTGCCATCCCTTCCACAAGCGAACGGGAGAGCGCCGCAACCGCCTTGGGGTCCCGGTGAAACGCACGGCTGCCAATAGCGCGGCTACGCCCATAATCAATATCCAGCACCGGCGTAAAACTTAGGTCGACCCCGTGCGCAACCAGTTCGGCCGCTAAAACCAACCCCGTTGCGCGGGCCGCCGCCAGCGCCCCGTTGGGGTTGTGTTCCCACAAACCGCCGAGCGTGCGCATCGCGGGCAAGCGGGTAAAACCCTCTTCCCGGAAACGCTGTACCCGCCCGCCTTCATGGTCGACAGCAATAATGAGCGCAGGCGAACGCAGGGCACGGATTTCGCTGGTGAGCGCGCGTAGCTGGGCAGAATCCGCATAATTGCGTGCAAAAAGAATGACCCCGCCCACGCTGGGATGGCACAGCCGCCCGCGTTCTTCATCGGTAAGGGCCAAGCCGCCGACATCGACCATCAGCGCGCCACGCGGCAATAAAAGAGGGGAAGGCTGTGCCATTAACAATCAGGGAACGCGCCCCGCTCCAATAGGCTACGCAAAAAATTCCCACAGCGCGGGGCAATCATAGAGCTTTCTTCCCGATAAGGACGTCTTGGTTAAACCGCATCTCTATGACCGCGACGGCCACGGCGTAATCCTTTTCGTCACTCAAACTAAGATGGGCCACCAGCCCCTGTTTATCCATATAAGCCGCAAGCGTGTTGTTGTAAGTAAAAATGGGCCGGCCCTGCTCGTCGTGCCGCACCCCCAGCGAATGCAAAACGACCGGGGCCGAAATGCCAGTGCCCAATGCCTTGCCAAAGGCTTCTTTCGCGGCAAAACGTTTGCCAAGAAAAAGCGCCTTGTCTTTACTTTCCTGCCATTCTTCCCGTTCCGGCTCCGTCAAAATGCGGAAGGCGAATATCTCACCATGACGTTCCAGCGCGGAGCGTATCCGCTCAATTTGTACGATGTCAGTCCCAATGCCGTGAATCATAGTGTTTTCTCCGATATACCTGCCGCTTCGCGTATTAGGCGCTTCATTTCGGCGACCGCCGCCCGCAACCCTACGAATAGGGCACGGCTTACGATGGAATGCCCAATGTGTAGCTCGCGTATCCCTGCCAGCGCCGCAATAGGCTGTACGTTGTAATAATTGAGGGCATGGCCGGCATTAAACCGCATACCGGCAGCGCGGACAGCCTCGCCCGCGCTGCAAACGCGGACGAGTTCCGCCCGAGCAACCAAACAACTGGCATCCCGCCCCCCCGCGTGAAAAGCATGCGCATAGGGACCGGTATGGATTTCGCACACGGCCGCGCCAATCCGGGCGGCCGCTTCAATTTGCGCGGCCTCCGCGTCAATAAACACGCTCGTTGTGATTCCCGCGTCGTTGAGGCGGGCAACGCATGCGCGAAGCCGCGCCTCCTGCGCCACGATGTCTAACCCGCCTTCGGTCGTGATTTCTTGCCGCCCTTCCGGGACCAGCATCGCCATTTCGGGTTTCAGCCGGCACGCGATGGACACCATTTCATCGGTAGCCGCCATTTCAAGATTGAGCTTGATTTGGGTAAGTTCCCGGAGGCGGCGCACGTCATCATCGTTAATATGGCGGCGGTCCTCGCGCAGATGGACGGTGATGCCGTCCGCCCCGCCCAGATGCGCCTCCACGGCGGCCCAAACCGGGTCAGGCTCCCAAGTACGCCGCGCTTGCCGCAAAGTAGCAACGTGGTCGATGTTGACTCCGAGTTCAATCATGCTTGATGCCGGCCGCTCAATTCAAAAATTCGCGCCATTATAAAGGCCGCATGGGAGAACGGACTCAATTTGCGCCATAGAGGCTACTATCCGTCCCCGGAGCGGGATGTTGCAGGATGCGCGGGACATGTTGCATCTCCCAATGCGCCTGCGCCCACGCCCACACGTCCATGACTGATGCGTTTTTGAGGTTATCGGGCGGGTTCTGCCCCAAAAAACCCAATGCGGCAAAAAGCGCCCTCGCGGGCGAACCTGAATCTTCGTCAATCGCCCGCGCCAGCGTTTGCTTTGAGAGTTTTTCACCGGCGGCGTTCGTAGCCACCGGCAAATGCGCGTAGGCCGGAACGGGCAACCCAAGCAGCCCCTGAAGCTGAATCTGCCGCGCCGTAGACCCAAGCAGATCCGCCCCCCGCACGACATGGGTTACGCCCTGATAAGCATCGTCAACAACCACGGCAAGTTGGTAGGCAAACACCCCGTCTGCACGAAATGCCACGTAATCGCCCACATCGCGCGCCAAATCCTCCACCTGCGTCCCTTGGATAGCGTCCTCAAAACGGATGACACCCTCCGCCTTCACCCGCCATGCCCGAGGCTTCGCCCCCGGCATCAAACCCTTGCGGCACGTCCCGGGATAACGTCTCGACCCGTCCCGGGTTAAAGCGGAATCCGGGACTTCAGCCAGTTCGCGCCGGGAACAGGCACAGGGAAAAACCGCCCCATCCGCTTTCAGCCGTTCCAGCGCGGCCGCGTAAGCCTCGGCACGGCGGCTCTGCCACAGCACCTCGCCATCCCACTCAAACCCAAAACGCTCAAGCGTGGCAAGCAACGCATCGCCCATGCCCCGCACGGTTCGCGGGGTATCCACATCCTCAATGCGCACAAGCCAGCGCCCGGCATGGCGGCGGGCTTCCAGCGCACTGCCGAGCGCGGCAACCAGCGAGCCAAAATGCAACGGCCCGCTCGGTGTTGGGGCAAAGCGCCCCACATAAGAAGAAAAAAAGGAGGCCGGCCGTTCTCTCAACGCACCGGAGCCAGCAGGGTACGCATTTTCTGCATAGCGCGAACCTCAATCTGGCGAATGCGTTCGGCGGAAACGCCGTATTCGGAAGCCAATTCGTGCAAGGTGGCGCTCTCACCCTCCGCCAGCCAGCGCCGCTCTACGATGTTGCGGCTGCGCGTATCAAGGCTACCCAGCGCCTGCCGCAAACCTTCATCCTGAAGGCGGGCATACTGGTTCTCTTCAAGCAAGGCGGAAGGCTCCGCGCCCGGATCCGGCAAAAAAGCGATGGGCGCGGAAAAATCATCTTCATCGTCGCCGCTATTCTCTAGCGGAATTTCCCGCCCGCAGAGCCGGGTTTCCATTTCGGAGACTTCTTCGGGCTTCACGCCAAGGCGGGCGGCAATCGAGCACATTTCCTCGCGGTTAAGGGAACCGCTATCCTGCTTCATGCTACGCAAGTTAAAGAAGAGCTTACGCTGAGCCTTGGTAGTCGCAATCTTCACCAAGCGCCAATTACGCACGATGAATTCATGGATTTCAGCCTTAATCCAGTGAATGGCAAACGACACCAACCGCACGCCACGCGAAGGGTCAAACCGCTTCACCGCTTTCATCAAGCCGATATTGCCTTCTTGGATAAGGTCGGCATGCGGCAACCCATAACCCAGATAACCCCGCGCAATAGACACCACCACCCGGAGGTGCGAAACAATCAACTGGCGGGCCGCATCCAAATCGCCATGCTCTTTTAGGCGCGTAGCCAGATCCATTTCTTCCTGCTCGGTCAGCATAGGCAACCGGTTCACAGAACCAATGTACTGGTCAATGCTGCCAACAGCGGACGGGACGGGTAACGATAAAGCCTGATTCATAGGGCAATGCACTCCTTGTGCGCGGCATGTTAGCACTCTACGAGCGAGAGTGCTAACGTAAATTTATCACAACCAAAATATTGCCACGACAAAAAACCGCTTCCCTCCCCCCGCTTGCGGAAAAAGAAAAGCGGTTTTTACAGCAATCTTATTAGTAAACGCGAACTGTTCAGCTTAGTAACTGATACCCACAATGCGCTGAAAGAAAGGTTTAAGTCTGAAGCAACGCTTTCCAGACCTCGTGCCCCTGACGACATGAGTGGTCGCTATGTTAGGGTGGAACTCATGTGACTACCTCCGGTTAAGATGCAGACGTGCGCGAATGTTAGCTACGATAAGCACCAATGAGAGAGGGAATATCAATGCCCCCCCTCCGTAGAGAAGGAAGAAAAAAAGTTTGTTTTGAAATGGTTTAATGAATAAAGCCATTGGGCTACTAGGATTACTAATAAAAAGTGAACCTATCGTAGTGACAAGAATAAACAGCGAACAAACATACATAGTTTTTTCATCTTTTCGACGCGATATATATATTTCCAACCTTCGTACAGGCCACATAGCGGCTGAAAAATACACAAAAGTAGAAATCGCAGCAAATGGGAAAATAACCCAAAATACATAGGCTGCCGCAGGAAATATAGTGGGTTTAATTATATTATTTTCAATAGCATTCCAAAAAAATTCGGGGTAAATTTTTGTACATAATATATCAGCAGAAAAATTATTTAATACGGATTCTGGTAACATAAATACAGTAAAATAAATAATAAATAATACCGTTAGGCATATTCCAAAAAAACGCTCTTTGGGCGTCATCTTATCTTTTGGAAGAACTTTATGTTTATTCATCATAATCTCTTTTCACGGGATTAAAATAGTGAATTAACCTTAGATTACCACATGAGCAACCCATACCCGCTCCATAGCGGAAAATCGGGTAACGCACCGGCTGACAATTCCGCCAGAGCATTAGCATCGAACACGCCGTCTTTGTTGGTGATATGTTAGTTCGGAACTCATGTGACTACTTCCGGTTAAGATGAATACGTGCGCGAATGTTAGCTACGAGAAGTACAATTGACATTGGAAACATCAATGTAATACTTTCGTAGAGGATAAAAAAAGAAAATTTGTTTTGGAATGGTTTCAAAAACAAAGCCATTGGGCTACTAGGATTACTAATAAAAAGCGAACCCACTGAAACAACAAAACAAAACATTGAACAAACGTAGATGGTTTTTTCATCTTTGCGACGCGAGATAAACATTTCCAATTTCCATGAAGGCCACAAACTAACTGTGGGGTACACGAAAAAAGAAATAGCAACAAACGGAAAGATTGCCCAAAACACGTATGCAGAAGCTGGAAATATAGTTGGGTTTATTATATTTTTTTCAATAATCCCCAAGAGTGCTTTTGGATAAATTTTCGCACAAAAAATATCTGCGTGAAAATTACTTAATGTACTTTCAGGCAACATAAACACCACAAAATGAATAATAAATAATGCTAGAAAACATGCCCGCCAAAAACGCTCTTTAGGACTCATTTTGTCTTGTGGGATTTCGTTTTGTGGAAAAAAGTTGTATTTGCTCATCATGGATTATTCCTTACGATATTGAAAAACTAAATTAGTCTTGAATTATCCACATGACCAACCCATACCCGCTCCATAGTGGAAAATCGAGTAATACATCGGCTGACAATTCCGCCAAAGAATTCAATTCCTTGCACCATTACCTGCTCCTTGTAGCGACGAAAAACATCCAAAACAACCCATTTCTACAACAAACACATTCACACCCAAACCGGAATTCCGTGCTATCAAAAATTATCGGGCGGAGAGGGAATACTTGTTGTGCTATATGTCACCCATACAATTCAAAAATTTTGTTTCTACCATAGCCTATACCGCCAACCGCCACGCACTATTAAAGGTTGTTTACAAAGAAAAATGTTAGTTACGCTGGAGGCAAAGTGAAACAATATAGAGACATCCATAGATGGCCATAAAAACCCCAACTTCAACAAATATTTTGAAATGAAATCGAGAAATTGAATCTTCAACATTTACGATATTGATTTTGTATCTTGTCATTCTAGGACCTATACCTAAGATGCAATATAAATTTAGTCCAACCAACGAGAAATTCGCTACACTATTCCATGAGAATTGAAAGAACAGCCCATTTCCAACTATTCCCGCAATAAACCATACAAAGAAAACAACATTAAATATTCTAGCTAATCGGCATCCCCATTTATAAAACGGCATCGCACGAACAATCTGCTGAATAACCCGTTCGGCTTCAGCCCCTTCAAGTTTTTTGGTTTCCCAAGGGCGGTGATGGCTCATTTCAGCTT
>JAIRPB010000153.1 GCA_031257305.1 Azoarcus sp. | reverse complement strand
AGGCCACGTTAAAACCTAGCTGCGCGGCGCGGATAGCGGCCACATAACCGCCGGGACCGCCGCCGATGATAAGAAGGTCGAATTGTTTGCTCATGGGGGACTCCTTGGTGGGGGAAATGGGGTGGATGTGAGTGAAAAGTGAGTTAGGTTATTGGCGTCATGCTGCTAATCGTTCCCTGAACTTTTCGCGTTCGTGCCAAAGAACCGGTTCGATGTTGTAGCTATCCAGAGCGCCTTTTACTGCATCTCCGATTTGTCTATCCCGGTCATTCAAGATAGCGAACGCTTGTGAATCCGAAGAGCGTACTTCTTTTGTGTCCATCCACGCGAAAGCAGCACTTTGGGCGGTATCTTTATTGGGGTTGTTGATAACACGGAGAATCCGTTCCGGGGCACGTTTCGATTTCGGTACAACAAAATCGAACTGATGGTTGTAGTGGCTACGCCCGATGAAGTTTACGCGTGCGGTGTAGCGTACTTCAGCACTATCTAGCCATAGCGCCACGTCCTCGAAAAAGAAACTCTCAACATTAGCGCGAGCCACATAAAACAAATCGTTAACCGCGAGAATGGCTTGTAGCAAATTATGTTTACGCAACGGAAAATTATCTTCGGTGGCCTTGATTTCCAGCGCGTCAGAGTTCTGCTGTACGCCAAAACCATTTAGTGTTGTCGCCAACAATGCTTTGCGGCGTGGCGTGTCAATTTCGCAGCCGGACTGTGCTAGGTCGGCCAATGTGTAGCCATCATCTGTCAACACCCATCCGTCATCTTGTTCTTTTAGGTAAATCTGGACATAGTCGTTGTGGCGGTCCAGATAGGGCGTCGTGATTTCCGACCAACCTTTGATTTCGCGCCAATTAGTCTTGGCTTTGAGCCAATCGTAGTAGCGGTTAATAAGGTCGTCAGTGGTGCTCATGAGAATAAATCCCGAACAATGTTAGGCAACTCAACTACCCCGCAATACAGCATGAAGTCAAGTAACACTTGCCATGCGTCATCTGGGTTACTCAATAAGCCAGCAGGAACTTCAGATGCCCATTTATCGCCGTAGCCCTCACGGTACAAATGCAGATGCGGTACGCCGACCTCACGTTCATCTGGGTTGCGATGTGGTGAGCCGAAATCAAGACGTGCCAGCACAACGATATTTCGGGCACGAGTCTGGTACTTCGTTTTCAGGGAAATACGTTTGCGCTGGACATCAAGAGAAAAAGATTCACGCTTGTCGCGTGATACCAGTGGAACTTCAATCCGTCCGCCTAAGCTGGGAAACTTAAAAATGTCAGTGGCCGACGCAGGGACTTTCTCCATGCGCAGCAAGGCATCGGCTTCCGCTTGGGAAAGTATGCCGTCGGCCATGTCCGTATTCCTCTAGTCAAACATCCAATATCAGCCGCGCCGGGTCTTCCATGGCTTCTTTTATGGCGACGAGGCTAAGGACGGCTTCGCGGCCGTCGATGAGGCGGTGGTCGTATGAGAGCGCCAGATAGTTGATGGGGCGGATAACGACTTGGCCGTTTTCGGCAACGGGTCTGTCTTTGGTGGCGTGGATGCCGAGGATGGCGGATTGGGGGGGGTTGATGATGGGGGTGGACATCATGGAGCCGAATACGCCGCCGTTGGAAATGGAGAAGGTGCCGCCGGTGAGTTCTTCGATGGAAAGCCGGCCGTCTTTGGCTTTGTTGCCAAATTCGGCGATTTTGAGTTCAATTTCGGCGATTGAGAGGACTTCGGCGTTGCGCAGGATGGGGACGACGAGGCCGCGCGGGCTGCCTACGGCAATGCCGATGTCGATGTAGCCGTGGTAGACGATGTTGTTGCCGTCAATGGAGGCGTTAAGAATGGGGTAACGCTTGAGCGCGGCCACAGCGGCTTTGACGAAGAAGCCCATAAAGCCGAGACGCACGCCGTGGGCTTTCTCGAATTTTTCGCCGTATTGCTTACGTAGCGCCATAACGGGAGCCATGTTGACTTCGTTGAACGTGGTGAGGATGGCGTTTTCGTTCTTGGACTGAAGAAGCCGTTCGGCAATGCGGGCGCGTAAGCGGGTCATGGGGACGCGCTCTTCCGGGCGGTCGCCGATGAATTCCACGGCGGCGATTTGCGGGGCGGGTTTGGCGGCGGCCGGGGCGGGCGTGCCTTGGGCGGCGACGGCGTCTTCTTTGGTGACGCGCCCACCGCGCCCTGTGCCGCTGACGGCGGCGGCGGGGATGCCTTTTTCTTCTAGTATTTTGCGGGCGGCCGGACTGGGTTCGCATGTTGCGCTGGCACTGGTACTGGCGTTGCCGGCGGGCGCGGCCGCCGGGGCGGATGCCGCAGTGGCCGCAGGGGCGGCGGCGGCAGCTTTGGCTTCGGTGTCGATGCGGGCGATGAGGTCGCCCGATGTGACGGTTTCGCCGTTGTTTTTGACGATGTCGACTAACACGCCGTCAGCGGGCGCGGGGGTTTCGAGAACGACTTTGTCGGTTTCGATGTCGATGAGGTTTTCATCGCGGGCCACGGGGTCTCCGGCTTTTTTGTGCCACGTGCCGAGGGTGGCTTCAGAGACGGATTCGGAGAGTTGCGGTACTTTGACTTCGATGAGCATGGGTGTCTCCCTAAATAGGTAGCGGACGCTTAGCAAAAACGCCCCTACGTTTTGGTGGGCGGGCGGATAGGCTAGGTATCCGCCCTTGTGTCGTTATGGGTTATTGGGCGATTGCGGTGTGGCGTCTTGGATTGAGCCAAACGCATGGGTGATGATGTCTTTTTGTTGCTGGACGTGCCGCGCATGGTAGCCCACGGCGGGCGAGGCAGAGGCGGGGCGGCTGACCAGTAGCAGCTTGCGGCGTGTCCCCAGAACGTTGATTAAATGCTGGCGCGAGGCGAGCCAGTACCAAGCGCCTTGGTTGCGCGGTTCTTCTTGGCACCACACGATTTCGTTCGCGTTGGGGAATTGCTCTATGGCGCTTGCAAAGTCTTTGGCAGGGAAGGGATAGAGCTGTTCGATGCGGACGAGGGCGGTGTCGGTTATTTTTTGTTCCCGGCGGTACGCAAGCAGTTCGTAGTAGAGCTTGCCTTGGCAGAGCACGACGCGCTTGACCTTTTTGGCATCCAGTTTTTCGGTTTCGGGGATGACGGTCTGGAAGCGGCCTGTAGCGAGTTCGCTGATGGAGGAGACGGCTTCTTTGTGGCGCAGCAGGGATTTGGGCGAGATGACGATGAGCGGCTTTCGGAGCTTGCGGAGCATTTGCCGCCGCAAGAGGTGGAAGATTTGCGCGGGGGTGCTGGGGACGCAAATCTGTAGGTTGTTTTCTGCCGAGAGGTTCATGAAACGCTCAAGCCGCGCAGAGGTGTGTTCTGGGCCTTGCCCTTCGTAGCCATGCGGCAGGAGCAGGGTGATGCCTGATATGCGCCCCCATTTGGCTTCGCCAGAGGAAATGAATTGGTCGATGACCACTTGCGCGCCGTTGAGGAAATCGCCGAATTGGGCTTCCCAGACAACAAGCTCACTCGGTTCAGTGGTGGCGTAGCCGTATTCAAAGGCGAGTACGCCTTCTTCAGAGAGCACAGAGTCGATGCACTGGAAGCGGGCTTGCCCGTCTTGGATATGGGCGAGCGGGATGTGTATGCCTTCGTCCCAGCGTTTGCGGTTTTGGTCATGCAAGACGGCGTGGCGGTGGAAAAAAGTGCCCCGCCCTATATCCTCGCCAGAGAGCCGCACGCCAAATCCTTGGGCCAGTAGGCTGGCATAGGCAAGGTTTTCGCCCATGCCCCAATCGATGGGCAGTTCGCCCCGCCCCATTGCGGCGCGGTCATCGATGATTTTTTTGACGCGGGAATGAAGCGTGAAGCCGTCTGGAATGGCGGTGAGGGCTTGCGCGAGGCGGCGGACTTCTTGCGCGGGAATGGCGGTGTCCGCTTCGTCTGTGTAGGGCTGTTTGAGGAAGGGACGCCATTGTGCCGAACGTTCGCGCCGGTGGCCGGAAAGCACGGGGTTGTAAAGAAGTTCGCCCCGGTCAAGCTGTTCGCGGTATTCGGCAATCATTTTGTCGGGGATGTCGGCTGAAATCGTGCCTTCGGCAATGAGGCGGTCAGCATAGAGTTTGCGTGTGCCGGGGTGCTTTTGGATGATGTGGTACATCAGCGGCTGCGTGACCATTGGCTCGTCTTGTTCGTTGTGGCCCAGTTTGCGGTAGCAGTAGATGTCGACCGCGACGTCTTTTTTGAACAGCTGCCGGAATTCGATGGCAAGCCGGGTGACGAAAGCCACGGCTTCGGGGTCGTCGCCGTTGACGTGAAAAATCGGGGCTTCGACGATTTTGAAAATGTCCGTGCAGTAGAGCGAGGAACGCAGGTCACGCGGGTCGGACGTGGTGAAGCCAATCTGGTTGTTGATGACCAGATGGAGGGTGCCGCCTGTGCCGTAGCCCCGCGTTTGGGAGAAATTGAGCATTTCTTGGTTAACGCCTTGCCCCGCCACGGCGGCGTCGCCGTGGATGAGCACGGGGAGCACTTCGCCTTTGCCTTTGTCGGCGTCGCCGCTATAGCGCACTTGGCGGGCGTAGACGGAGCCTTCCACCACCGGGTTGATGATTTCGAGGTGCGAAGGGTTGAAGGCCAGTACCAAGTGCATGGGCCCGCCGGGGGTCATGATGTTGCTGGAGAAACCCATGTGGTATTTGACATCGCCCGCCGTGAGGTCGGCTTTGGCTTTGCCTTCAAACTCGGAGAAAAGATGAGAGGGCGATTTGCCCAGAACGTTGACGAGAACGTTGAGCCGGCCGCGGTGTGCCATGCCAATGACGGTTTCTTCCACGCCTAACGTGCCCGCGACGTGCAGGAGTTCGTCCATAGCGACAATGGCGGATTCGCCGCCTTCAAGCGAGAAACGTTTCTGCCCGACATAGCGGGTGTGCAGGTAGCGTTCGAGCGTTTCAGCGGCGGTGACGCGCTCCAAAATATGCTGCTTGGCTTCGGGCGTGAAATGGGGCGTGGCGCGGACGCTCTCTAGCCTGTCGTGAATCCAGCTTCGCTGGGCGGCGTCGGAGACATGCTGGCATTCCACGCCGATGTTGCCGCAATAGGTTTGGCGCAAGGCGTCGAGTATGTCGCGTAGCGTGGCGCGGCCTCCGGGGAAGCCCCTGAAACTGCCGACATCAAACGTTTTGGGAAGGTCCGCCTCGGTCAGCCCATAGTGCGAAGGTTCCAGTTCGGCAATCTGGGGTTTGTCGCCGCGCTTGAGCGGGTCAAGGCTGGCGCGGCGGTTGCCGAGATGGCGGTAGGCGGAAATGAGTTGCAGGACATTGGCCTGCAATTTGTTATCGCCTTCAGAACTGGTGGTGCGTACCGGGCCGCGTTTGGCCATTTGCTCAAACGCGGCGATGATGGGGCTGTGCGCTACATCGCGCACGGCCGCGCCGGCTTGGGTTTGTATTTGGTCGAAATACGCGCGCCAGCGTTCGTCGACCGAAGCAGGGTCGGCCAGATAGCTTTCGTATAACTCTTCGATGAAGGGCGCGTTTGAGCCAAACAGACAAGATGTGCCTTGAAGTGCTCTCTCACTCATTTTGAAACCACCTTTGATGTCCGATGTGCGGTTCGTCAGGCAAACCGTACTTTTTTCCTAGGGAATTACGCAAGAAAAAACGCGGGACGCCCTAGTGATGGTTCGTCCCGCGTTGTGTGGTCCTGTCAGTGCGACCTGCCTGTTTTAACGTTTGCTGATGTCCGGGACATTGCGGCGGGCGGCCCCCACGTAGAGCTGGCGCGGGCGTCCGATTTTATATTCCGGGTCGGTAATCATTTCTTCCCACTGCGCAAGCCAGCCTGCGGTGCGGGCGAGCGCGAAGATGCAGGTGAACATGGAGGTGGGAATGCCTAGCGCCTTTTGGACGATGCCAGAGTAGAAGTCGACGTTCGGGTAGAGCTTCTTCTCGATAAAGTAGTCGTCCTCAAGGGCGATTTTTTCGAGCTTCTGGGCGAGCTTGAACAGGCGGTCGTTTTCAAGCCCCAGTTCGGCGAGAACGTCGGCGCACACTTTGCCCATGAGCTTGGCTCGCGGGTCAAAGTTTTTGTAGACGCGATGGCCAAAACCCATGAGCTTGAAGCTGTCGTTTTTGTCTTTGGAGCGGTTGATGTATTCGCCCACGCGGGAAACGTCGCCGATTTCTTCCAGCATACGCAAGCACGCTTCGTTCGCGCCGCCGTGCGCGGGACCCCACAGGCAGGAAATGCCCGCCGCGACGCACGCAAAGGGGTTAGCGCCCGAAGAGCCGGCCAAGCGGACGGTGGAAGTGGAGGCGTTTTGTTCGTGGTCGGCATGCAGGATGAAGATAATGTCGAGCGCGCGGGAGAGCACGGGATTGACTTTGTATTCCTCGCAAGGGACGCCAAACATCATGTACATAAAGTTTGCGGCGTAATCGAGGTCATTGCGGGCGTACATGAAGGGCAGGCCCGTGGTGTAGCGATAGGCCAGCGAGATGATGGTCGGTATTTTGGCGATGATGCGCTGGAAGCAGACGTCACGGTGCTCAACAAGGGAGTAATTCATGCCTTGGTGGTAGAACGCCGACAAGGCTCCCGCCACGCCGACGATAACGGCCATTGGGTGCGCGTCGCGCCGGAAGCCGTTGTAGAAACGGGTGAGCTGGTCGTGTACAAGGGTGTGGCGGCGGATGGTTTTCTCGAAATCGGCTTTTTGCGCCGCATTGGGCAGTTCGCCGTTACGCAGCAGGTAGGCTACGTCCAAGAAGTTGCATTTTTCGGCCAGTTGTTCGATGGGATAGCCCCGGTACAGCAGTTCGCCCTTGTCGCCGTCAATAAAGGTGATATGAGACTGGCAGCTGGCGGTCGACAGGAAACCGGAATCGTAGGTGAAATAGCCAGTTTTGCCGCCGAGGGTGCGGATGTCGATAACATCGTTACCGTGCGTCCCTTTCATGACTGGGAAATCGACGGATTTTCCATCGACGGTGAGGGTTGCTTTGCGTTCTTCACTCATTGGTTTTGCCTCCTTATGTTGATGCTATCGAGTGAGCCGGAAATTCGGGCCACTTCGCTTTGTGTAACCGATGGTGTCTAAGATTCTCAGCATCGGCGTAGCTGGTCGACCGTTTTGTGCCAACGGTCGACTTCGCAGGGTTTGCTGCCGTTGACGAGCGCCCACAGGTCGTAGTCGTCACAGCGTAGCAGGTCTTCAAGGTCGGCCACTTGGCTGTCATCGAGACGGTCAAATTCCTGTTCCAGAAAACGCGCTAGGACGAGGTCTAGTTCAAGCAACGACCTGCGGCACTGCCAGCGGACTTTCCCCCGGTTGACTGTCATGGCTTAAATGGCTCGGCTAACCATCATGTCTTTGATTTTATTGATGGCACGGGTTGGGTTTAGGCTTTTCGGGCAGACGGCGACGCAGTTCATGATGGTGTGGCAGCGGAACAGCCGGTAGGGGTCGTTGAGGTCGTCCAGCCGCTCGCTGGTGGCTTGGTCGCGTGTGTCGGCGATAAAGCGGTAAGCGTTGAGCAAGCCCGACGGCCCGACGAATTTGTCTGGGTTCCACCAGAACGACGGACAGGCCGTGGAGCAACACGCGCACAAGATGCACTCGTACAGGCCGTTGAGTTCCTCGCGTTCTTCGATGGTTTGCAGACGCTCGCGTTCGGGCGGCTGCTCGTCATTGATGAGGTAGGGCTTGATGGAATGATATTGCTTAAAGAACTGTGTCATATCCACGATGAGGTCGCGGATAACGGGTAGCCCCGGCAGGGGACGCAGCACGATGGGCTGCGGCAGGCTGTCGACATCCGTTAAACAGGCCAGCGCGTTGTTGCCGTTGATATTGACCGCGTCAGAGCCGCACACGCCTTCGCGGCATGAGCGGCGGAATGACAGGCTGTCGTCCTTGGCTTTGAGGCGCACTAAGGCATCGAGCAATTTTTTGTCGGTGGGTTCAAGTTCTACCGAAATATCCTGCATGTAAGGCTTGGCGTCTTTGTCAGGGTCGTAGCGGTAAATCTTGAACTGGACGGTACGCTTGCTTGTTTGCATTTGTGTGTGTCTCCCCACTGGCTTTAGTATGTCCGTTTAGCGAGCGCGATAGGCTCGACATCTTCGGACAAGGGTTTCAGGTGCACTGGCTTATATTCTAAGTGGTTATCTTCGCTAAACCACAAACTGTGCTTGAGCCAGTTTTCGTCGTCGCGCCCGTTGGGATGTTCTGGCGTATCCGGCGCGTCGTCCCGGACATGCGCACCGCGTGATTCTTTGCGGGCCTCGGCGGAAATCATGGTTGCTTTGGCCACTTCAATCATGTTGTCCAGTTCGAGGGCTTCTTGGCGCGCCGTGTTCCAAATTTTGGATTTGTCGTTGATAAAGGTCTCTTTGGCATCCTCGGCGACTTTCAGGATGTGGGTGACGCCTTCTTTGAGCAAATCTTTGAAGCGGAACACCCCGGCATGCTTTTGCATGGTGCGCTGCATAGCAAGGCGAACATCATGAACTGTGTTGCCCTGCTTCATGAATTCCAGCCGCGCCAGCCGCGCTAACGATTTCTCGGCAGCATCTTCCGGCAGAGGTTTGAACTCTAATTGCCCCGCTTTGAAGTCTGCCACCACGGATTCACCCGCAGATTTGCCGAATACGAGGAGGTCCAGCAGGGAATTGGTCCCGAGACGGTTCGCGCCATGCACCGAGGCACAGGCGCATTCGCCCGCCGCGTAAAAACCGTGCACGGGCGTGCTTGGGTTGCCCGTTTTTGGGATAACAACCTGCCCTTTGTAGTTGGTGGGGATGCCGCCCATCTGGTAGTGGCAGGTGGGCACGACGGGAATAGGCGCTTTGATGGGGTCAACGCCCGCAAAACGGATTGAGATTTCCCGGATGCCCGGCAGGCGCTTCATGATGATTTCGGGCGACAGATGCGTGATGTCGAGCAGCACGTAATCTTTGTCGTGCCCACAGCCGCGCCCTTCGTTGATTTCTGTCACCATCGAGCGGGAGACCACATCACGCGAGGCCAAATCTTTAAGGTTGGGCGCGTAGCGTTCCATAAAACGTTCGCCGCTCGCGTTGCGCAAAATGCCGCCTTCGCCGCGCACGCCTTCGGTAATCAGCACCCCCGCCCCGGCCACGCCGGTGGGATGGAATTGCCAGAATTCCATATCCTCAAGCGGGATGCCCGCACGTGCCGCCATGCCTAAGCCGTCGCCTGTGTTGGTGAAGGCATTGGTTGAGGAATAGAAGATGCGACCCGAACCGCCCGTGGCGAAAATCGTGGCTCGCGTGTGGAAAATTGAAACTTCCCCGGTTTCGAGTTCCAAAGCGGTGACGCCAAGCACATTGCCGTTGGCGTCGCGCAGGAGGTCAAGCGCCATCCATTCGACGAAAAACTGCGTATGCGCACGCACGTTGCGCTGGTAGAGCGCATGCAGCATGGCGTGGCCGGTACGGTCCGCGGCGGCACAGGAGCGCATCACCGGGGATTTGCCGTAGTGCATGGAGTGGCCGCCAAACGGGCGCTGGTAAATTTTGCCCGCATCGGTGCGGTCAAACGGCATGCCATAGTGTTCGAGTTCAATGACCACTTCGTTGGCTTTCTTGCACATGAACTCAATGGAGTCTTGGTCGCCCAGCCAGTCTGACCCTTTAACGGTGTCGTACATGTGCCAGTGCCAATGGTCCTCGGTGGTATTGCCCAAGGAAGCGGCCACGCCGCCTTGCGCGGCGACGGTGTGCGAACGGGTTGGGAATACCTTAGAAAGCACGGCGGTTTTCAACCCGGCTTCAGATAATTGCAGTGCGGCGCGCAGGCCCGAACCGCCCGCGCCAACAATGACTGCGTCAAAAGTACGTTTTGCGACATTCACGCTGATAGCCCCCAAAGAATCCGCACAGCCCATCCGGCATAGCCAATGAGCAGGAATAGCGTAACCAGATGCAGCGCCAGCCGCACCCCGGCAGGTTTGACGTAATCCATCCAGATGTCGCGCATGCCAATCCATGCGTGATAACAAAGCGAAAGGATGAACAGGAAGGAGAAGAACTTGACACAGCCGGAAGAGAACAGCTTCGACCAGCCCTCATAGCCATCAAGTTTGAGCGGGCAAAACAAAAAACCAACCGCGAAAACGAGTGTAAACAGTGCCATGTAGATAGCTGTTACGCGCTGTACAAGCCAATCTTTTAGGCCGTAATGTGCGCCTGTGATAACACGCTTTACCATAGTTTTACTCCTATTACGGCGGTTAGCGTCAAGCTCACGGCGAACACGGCGATGGCGGTTTTACGCGCGCAGGCAAGGTCGACACCTTTGTCAATATCGAGAAAAAGATACCGGATGCCCGCACAGAAATGGTGCATGTATGCCCACAGCAACCCTAGCAACACGAGCTTGACCAGCGGGTGAGCGATACAGGCTTTGAACTCCGCGAACGATTCCGGGGAGCCTAGGCTTTTGCCGAGCAGATAGATGAGGAACGGCAACAGTAGAAACAGCCCCGCGCCTGATATTCGGTGGGCAATGGACATAATGGCCGGAACCGGAAAATGTATTTGCCAAAGTGCCAGATGTTTTGGCCTTTTGCGAATTGTTGCTTCAGTCATGAAGCCTCTCCCTAGAAAGAACAAAAACAGGGCTTGCGCCAACAGCGTATGAACGCCAAATAAAACGGGTTGTTAGGTTAGGTCAAGTCGTTCAAATAATAATACCCGACCGTCGAATACACACCCCTTCGCCATTCTACTGGCTTATCCCCATATGTATACGTTACCCGCTCAACTGACAGCAGCGGCGTACCCTCTGGGACTTGGAGCAGTTCGGATGCCTGATGGTCGGCAGCGACGGCACGGATGCGTTCCTGCGCACGAATCATGCGTAGGCCAAAACGGGTCTCAAACAGCGAGTACAGCGAACTATTCCAGACTTGTAGCATCTCCAGATTGAGTCCCTTGTAGATTTCTTCTGGCAGATAGATTTCATCGGCCACGATAGGCTCGTCACCGAATTTCAGCATCCGGCGCAGGATGATGATTGGCGAACTTGGGGCGATGTTTAGCATACGTGCCGCTTCAGACCCAGCTTTGGCGCGCCTGCAATCCACGGGGATGCTCTTGGGGTGGTGGGATAGCGTTCCTTCTTCTGGGACCAGCCGCAAAAACCGGAACATCTGGCGCGGGTCAGTGTGCGACGCGACGTAAGTGCCCCGCCCTTGCCTGCGTATCAAGATGTTATCCGTCGCCATCTCGTCAATGGCTT
This sequence comes from Azoarcus sp., assembly GCA_031257305.1. Lineage (GTDB taxonomy): Bacteria > Pseudomonadota > Gammaproteobacteria > Burkholderiales > Rhodocyclaceae > WRNU01. Next base: position 7,189 of record JAIRPB010000153.1, on the reverse strand, counting down.
TGCGGACCGTGCCTTGCGAAACGCTGAACCGGGCGGCTAATTCCTGCTCGCTGGGAATAACCTGCCCCGGACGCCACTCCCCGGATTTAAGCGCCTGTAAAATCAGTTCTTTAATCTGCTTGTAGAGCGGGCTGAAAGTAGGAGAAATCTGTACCATCCGCGCATTTGAACATAAAAAATCAGAGGCGTCTATGAACATCATTTATTTTATATTATCTATCTTATAATAAATGTAAGACTTTTTATGATAGACATTTCCACTAATAAACCGTATTCTTCATAGATTGCGCCGAGCTATTTCGTTTTCCAAATGTCAAGCCGCATGGTTTTTCGCGTTTTGTGACGTAAAATCTTTAGCGCACATTCCACCCGCAAATAAAGGAGAAGCATATGAGCAAGACACCCGTCCGTGTCACCGTAACCGGCGCTGCCGGCCAGATTGGTTACAGCCTATTGTTCCGCATTGCCAGCGGCGAAATGCTTGGCAAAGACCAACCCGTTATTCTGCAACTGCTTGACCTGCCGCAAGCGCAGAAGGCGCTCCAAGGCGTCATCATGGAATTGGATGACAGCGCCTTCCCGCTTCTGGTAGACGTCATCCCCACTGACGACCCAAAAATTGGCTTCAAAGATTCAGAAATCGCCCTGCTGGTAGGCGCGCGGCCCCGCGGTCCCGGGATGGAACGTAAAGACCTGCTCACCGAAAACGCTAAGATATTCACCGTACAGGGCGCGGCCATCGGGCAGTACGCCAATCCGAACTGTAAGGTGCTGGTGGTGGGCAACCCCTGCAATACCAACGCCTATATCGCCAAGGAAGTTGCCAAAAAATATAACCGCGTCCCGGCTAAAAACTTTACCGCGATGCTGCGCCTTGACCACAACCGTGCTTTGGCGCAGTTGTCCAAAAAATCGGGACGTGCGGTTTCTAGTCTGAAGAACCTAGCCGTGTGGGGCAACCACTCGCCCACCATGTACGCCGACTATCGGTTTGTGACATCCAACGGCGACAAGGTCAAAGCACTCATCAATGACGACGCTTGGAACAAAGACGTTTTCTTGCCCACCGTTGGCAAACGCGGCGCGGCGATTATCGAAGCGCGCGGCCTGTCCTCGGCGGCTTCCGCCGCCAGCGCCGCCATCGACCATATGCGTGACTGGGTGTTAGGCTCCAAAGGCGAATGGGTCACGATGGGCGTACCCTCCGATGGTTCCTACGGCATCCCCGAAGGCATTGTTTTCGGTTTCCCGGTAACAACCGAAAACGGCGAATACAAAATTGTCCAAGGATTAGATATTGACGACTTCTCACGTGAGCGCATCACTAAAACGCTCAACGAACTCACCGAAGAACGTGACGGCGTAAAAGACTTGTTTGCCTGACCGTTGGCTTGAGCCATTCTTAACAGGCGCACGGCGGTTGCCGTGCGCCTGTTGGTTTTTGTTGGTTGACAATCCCGTTTCCCTTTCTATAATGCGCGTTTCACCCAAAAGCGCCCGTAGCTCATCTGGATAGAGTACTTGGCTACGAACCAAGGGGTAGGAGGTTCGAATCCTTCCGGGCGCGCCAAAAACCCCTCGTCAGAACGTCCGGCATCGTCATCGTTTGCGCTGCCCGTCATCGTTCTGTCACAAACCCGCACTAGACTTCACGGAATTTTTCCAGTTTCCGTGCCGATGCGACTCACACTCTCCAACGCCTTTGCTGACCGCCTGTTTGCGCTAACGGCGCGGGGCGCGGCATTACTCACCTTGGCTTTGCTGATGGGCATCATCGCCTCGCTCATCATGGGCGCGTGGCCCGCCATCAGCCAATACGGAATCGGTTTTTTAACGCACAACGCTTGGGACCCCGTACAAGAAGATTTCGGCGGGCTTGTGATGATTTACGGTACGCTGGTCACGTCCGTTATCGCGTTAGTGATTGCTGTGCCGGTGAGTTTTGGCATCGCGTTGTTTTTGACGGAACTCTCACCCGTTTGGCTGAAACGCCCGCTCGGTACGGCCATTGAACTTCTCGCTGCCGTGCCTTCCATCGTGTACGGTATGTGGGGGCTGATGGTGTTTGGGCCGGTATTGGCGCGCTTTGTGCAGCAGCCGATGCAATCCCTGCTAAAAGGAGTGCCTTTCCTAGAGGCGCTAGTCTCTGGCCCGCCAGTAGGCATCGGGATTTTATCGGCGGGCATCATCCTTTCCATCATGATTATTCCGTTCATCGCCTCGGTGATGCGCGATGTATTTGAAGTGACGCCGCCGCTCTTGAAAGAATCGGCTTACGGCCTAGGCGCAACCACTTGGGAAGTCGTCTGGAAAGTGGTGCTGCCTTACACCAAAACGGGCGTACTCGGCGGCATCATGCTGGGATTAGGACGTGCGCTGGGCGAAACGATGGCGGTCACTTTCGTGATTGGGAACATGAACCAATTAAGCTCGCTTTCGCTTTTCGAGCCGGCCAACAGCATCACCTCCGTGCTCGCCAACGAATTCGCCGAAGCCGCGCCGGGATTGCACCAAGCCTCCCTCATCTATTTGGGGTTGGTGCTGTTCCTGATTACGTTCACGGTCCTCATCCTTTCCCGCCTGCTATTAGTACGCTTGCGGAAGAACGAAGGGAAAAAGACGTAAAAGCGGACACGTTCCCCGTGATGAAGTGCCGGCTTGAGCCGGATTGAAAATGAAGAAGAACGTAGGCGGCGCATTGGGGCGCGGGTGGACATCAATACCCGCAAAGCCCTATCCTGCGGCATCTTGTATTGTCCATGCGCCCAAAACCCTGATTCCCATGCTTGAAGAGCAATTCAATGCCCTCGCTGCCGAAGGCTATAACCGCATTCCGGTGACGTTAGAGACTTTTGCCGACCTCGACACGCCGCTTTCCATTTACTTGAAATTGGCTAACGAGCCTTACACCTGTTTGCTTGAATCTGTGCAAGGCGGCGAGCGTTTTGGGCGGTATTCCTTTATCGGCTTGCCGTCGCCCACGCGCATTGAGGTGCACGGGCGCACTTGTCTGTTGCTGACGGGCAACCGGTTGATTGAACGCCGCGATGATATTGACCCGTTGCGCTTTGTTTCTGACTTTATGAAGCGGATGGTTGTCCCGCCGCGTGACGGCCTGCCGCGTTTTGCCGGGGGGCTGGTCGGCTATTTTGGTTATGACACGGTGAGATATATTGAGCCGCGCCTAGGGGCTGCCCGTCTGCCTGACCCGCTCTCAACGCCTGACATTTTGCTGTTGCTGTGCGAAGAGCTGGCTATTGTGGATAACCTTGCCGGCAAGCTGACTCTGGTTGTTTATGCCGACCCCAACGTGCCCGGTGCTTTTCGGCGGGCGCGCAAACGGCTTGCCGAACTCCTTGCCCGTCTGCGCGACCCTGTACGTATTCCTGATGATGTGTGTGTGGCCAGCACATCGGAGACTTACAGTTTTGAAGAAGAAAAATTCAAAGATGCTGTGCGCCGGGTGAAGCAATACATCGTCGACGGCGATGTGATGCAGGTTGTTCTGTCACAGCGCATGGTGAAACCCTTTTCTGCCGCGCCCGTGGCGCTTTACCGCGCCATACGTTCGTTGAATCCCTCGCCTTATCTTTTCGATTTTAATTTTGATGATTTCCACGTGATTGGCGCATCGCCTGAAATTCTCGTCCGGCTCCAAGACGGTAACGTCACCGTCCGCCCCATTGCCGGCACCCGCCCGCGTGGCGCGACGCCGGAACACGACAAGGCGCTTGAAGAAGAATTGCTTGCCGATGAAAAAGAACGCGCCGAACACCTTCAGTTGCTTGATTTAGGCCGGAACGACGCCGGACGTGTGGCCGCTATCGGCTCCGTTAATGTGACCGAGCGTTTTATTATCGAGCGTTATTCCCATGTGATGCACATCGTCTCTAACGTTGAAGCCCGTTTGGCTGAGGGATTGGACGCTTTCGATGTATTGCGCGCGGCTTTTCCCGCAGGAACCGTTTCCGGTGCGCCCAAAGTCCGGGCAATGGAAATCATCGACGAACTCGAACCCGTTAAACGCGGTATCTATGCGGGAGCGGTGGGCTACATCGGTTTTCACGGCGATATGGATTTGGCGATTTCCATCCGCACGGCGGTGCTCAAAGATGGGCACATCAACATTCAGGCCGGCGCGGGCCTTGTTGCGGATTCAGACCCTGATGCCGAGTGGCGGGAAACCCGGAACAAAGCGCGGGCAATGCTACGGGCCGCAGAAATGGCAGAGAGCGGGCTGGATACGAAGATTTAGGCTCTCCGGTATTCCACAAAATCTGCCGAGAACTCGTTTTCCGCATCCGCCGCATGGGACATGCGGGAGGCTTCCCTAAACTGCGTCCGGTCAAAATGCGGGAAATAGGCGTCCCCTGCAACGTCTGCCGCTATTTCGGTCAGCATCAAGACATCTGCTTTCGGCAACAGCGCACGGTAAATTTCAGCCCCGCCTATCACAAACACGCGGCCGGCCTGCTTCAGCGCGGCCAGTGCCTTGTCTGCCGAGTCAAACACCTCCGCTCCCGGCGCGTGATAGCTAGGCTGCCGCGTGAGAACGATATTGCGGCGGCCGGGCAAGGGTTTGGCGAGCGATTCCCATGTTTTCCGCCCCATTAGCACCGGATGCCCCATCGTGGCCGCCCGAAAGCGGGCGAGATCGGCTTTTAGGCGCCACGGGAGCGCATTGTCGCGGCCAATGACCCCATTGCGGGCCACGGCGGCGATGAGGACGATTTCAGGACGAGCCTCATTCATACAGCCACCGGTGCCGGGATGTGGGGATGCGGGTTGTAACCGCTTAAAACAAAATCTTCAAAGCGGAAAGCAAAAAGGTTATCGACGGCCGGATTGATTTGCATGGCCGGCAGCGGGCGCGGCGCACGGGAGAGCTGTTCCCGCGCCTGCTCAAGATGGTTGAGATAGAGATGGCAATCCCCGCCCGTCCAGATGAAATCTCCCGGACGATAGCCGCACACTTGCGCCACCATCAGGGTGAGCAGGGCATATGAGGCGATGTTGAACGGCACACCCAGAAAAATATCCGCACTGCGCTGGTAGAGCTGGCACGACAATTTTCCGCCCGCCACATAAAACTGGAACAGCACATGGCAAGGCGGAAGCGCCATGCGGCTGATTTCACCCGGATTCCAAGCCGTGACGAGGTGGCGGCGGGAGTCGGGCGCATTTTTGAGTTGGTCGATAAGCGCCGCAATCTGGTCAATCGTGCGGCCATCGGCAGTTTCCCACCGTCGCCATTGCTTGCCATAGACAGGGCCTAACTCTCCGGCCTCATCTGCCCACTCATCCCATATCGACACCCCGTTATCCTTTAGGTAACGGATGTTGGTTTCACCTTGCAGAAACCACAGCAATTCATGGATGATTGAACGTGTGTGAAGTTTCTTGGTGGTCAACAATGGAAACCCATCCTGTAACGGAAAACGCATCTGCCAACCAAAAGCGGAAAGCGTCCCCGTCCCGGTGCGGTCAGCCTTTTTATCGCCGTGTTCAAGAACATGGCTCATCAGATTCAAATATTGTTTCACGGTGAGTTAGGTTAATTTTTTGAAACGGACAGAGATTCTATCGTGTGGAGCGTTCAATGACGGAAATGGAACAAAGCGCAGGCAACGGTGCGGACCAGAGCGCAAGCATTGATGATAGCCAAGGCGAAAATGCCAGTAGCCCCCCAGATTTCAGCCCCGGAGATGACGGTCGCGCCGAAACGCCTGGCATAGCCGATGATGTTATTTCCGTGGCAAGAAAATGTATTGGCAGACTACAGGCGGAAGATGCCGCACTTCCGCTATCGGAACGCTCTGGCAGTGCATTGGAGGATTTTCTTCAGGCGCTAGAGAGCCTTTGCCCAAACCAAGAAACCGGGCCAGACAGACTCCGCTGGATGACATCTGTGCGCCAGTGTTCGCATGAATTCCTTGAAACGCTGCGCATTGCCGGCCAATCCAAGCCGGACACTATCCCCGCCGAAGTCCTCATGCGAGCGGGAGCCGAGGCCATTCGGTGGGATATTGTCAACCGCTATGTCCCGGATAAATCGCTTTGGGTCTGGCTTGGGGATTTATTTGCCGCAGCTTACGGGCCGGAAGTGCTGCGTGTGCAAGGGACAGGCGAGGATGTTGCCCGTGAGTACCTGCGGGCCGTTGCCTATCATGCTGCCGCATTGGACCAGTTGTCCCTGAAAGCGGGGTTTGCCGCCGCGCAACTCATTTCTGTGCTGTTGCCAGACCTATACCTATTGTTGGTGCAAGAAGGTATCGAGGGGGCGCTTTACGGAATCGACGTGGCGCAACGCGGCGCCCCGATGCGCATAGCGAACCCGGCATCCTTTACGGGATGGTGGTTTGTTACTGCCGACGCGGCGGACAAACTCTCTGAAATTTACCGCGAACTGGCTTCGGACCGTGTTCCTGCCGGTCTTGAAACAATCGGCAAGAAAGAACTCCGTGCCGCCGTGCTGCACCTGCGCCGGCAATGGTCATCCAGCCCGCCACTGCGCCGCCATCAGCGCCACGCCCTAAATGTCCGCTTAAGTGTCGTGCATGGATACGAAGATGCGATGAATGTTTTGAGCGACGCTGCGGTAGAAGCCGTTGCGGCGGGGACTGGAAGCTGGCGGATTACCGATTTAAGCTGTAGCGGCGTAGGGGCAACCGCCCCGCGCAACATTATGGACAGCCCGCCCGTGGCCGGGGACATCGTTGCCTTTTGCCCCGAAGAAGGTACCCGGTGGCACATTGGTGTTGTGCGGCGGGTACGGGCGATGGGGCCGTATGTTGAAGTCGGCATTGCCACCCTCTCATCCAGCCCCGAACTCACATGCGTCGATGACGGCCGTGCGCCCCGCGAACTCTGCGTATGCGACCCCGTGCGCCGGGGCGGGGTTATCCGCCTAGTTGCCCCGCTGGGTACGCTGGAAGGCGACATTCCCCTTTTTGCTACGAGCGGGCAGTCTTTCGTCTACAAACTGCGCCCCGTAGCGGACGTGCTGCGGGGCGGAAGTTTTGACCTGCGCGTTTACCAAGTAACGTAAAAGTAGCGCGCCCGCGCCGCAGGCGCCTCCCGAGCGGCAAGCAGGGAGGCGCGGGAACAAAAAATTGTTACGGGGGGTTGACAACGCCCGGGCGGTCTGTAGAATGCGCCCTCTTTCGCGCCGCGTGGCGCGGCTCTTTAA
>JAIRPB010000128.1 GCA_031257305.1 Azoarcus sp. | reverse complement strand
GTACGGATAGAGACAGGCCAGACTGACACGGAAATATCCCGCATTCCCGCATAAAACGGCCTTTTCAAATGCGCCGCTGTCACCTACCCTGAAAGGTGGCGGTATGTCCGTGGGGCTTTGTCTACCAAACCATGATTTCAGATTCATCTTCTTCCGTTGCCAATACTATTCAGAACGCCTCGGCCTATACAAGCCGATGGCATTCTGGCGCTTCGGGCGAAGCCAAAGAACAGCCTGCTTTTACACTTGATGCGCGCGGTAACGCGGCTTCGCCAACAAAAGATGAAAGTTCAGGGGAAACCCGCCGTACCAGCGAACTGAGCACAGCAGACCTCCGCCGTGTTGAGGAAATGAAGGCCACCGACCGTGCCGTGCGCGCACATGAAGCCGCGCATATGGCGGCGGGCGGCAATCTGGTGACTTCCGGGGCAAGCTATACCTATGAAACCGGGCCAGACGGCCAGCGTTATGCGGTGGGCGGGGAAGTCGGCATTGATACCTCAAAGGGTCGGACACCGGAAGAAACGCTGGCCCGCGCTGAACAAATCCGCGCTGCGGCGCTCGCGCCCGCCGACCCCTCCGGCCAAGACCGTGCCGTGGCGGCAGCGGCGGCGAAAATGGCCGCTGATGCCCGCGCCGAAATTGCCCGCGCCAATCTGGAAAAAGGGACGGGCACATCTTCATCGCGCCAAGACGAAAACCGCGCCCAGTCGTTTGGGCAAGCCATCGAACGCGGCATCAGCCCAAACGGACAGTCGGTGGATATTTACGCCTAGCTGTTTGCGCCGGACTTTAACTTTTCGGTATTCCAATTTTTGTTTAAGCAGTTTGGCGTAAGCCACTTTCTTCACGCCGAAAAATCGGCAGATTCTCCCAACATCGTTGAGCCACGGGCGTGAGTCAGTATAATCAGCAACTTTTGCCAACCCATCATGCGGTTCTTTCGTGGTTTTCACGCTCCCTTCAAACAGCCTTGCGCACTCACTATCGGCAACTTTGATGGCTTGCACCTTGGGCATCAGGCGCTTTTGAAGCTGCTTGCCGGCCGGGCGGGGGAGCGGGGGCTGCCTGCGTCAGTGCTGACGTTTGAGCCGCATCCGCGTGAGTTTTTTTCCCCAGACGACGCGCCCGCACGGCTGACCTCCCTGCGCGAAAAGCTCTTGCTACTGGGCGATAACGGTGTTGACCATGTGCACGTGCAACGGTTTGATGCCCCATTTGCCGGCTTGGAGGCGGAGGCATTTATCCAGTCCGTATTGGTCGGCGGGCTGAACGTGCGCCACCTGTTAATTGGCGACGATTTCCGCTTTGGCGGACGCCGTAATGGGGATTTCGCCATGTTGCAGAGTGCAGGGCGCATGCATGGTTTTGAGGTAGAGGCGATGCCCACTTTGGCCGTCGCCGAAGAGCGGGCATCCAGTTCTGCCGTGCGCCGTGCGTTGGAAACGGGCGACCTTACCCATGCGGCGCGCCTGCTTGGGCGGCATTACAGCCTGGCCGGCCGGGTAACGCACGGCCAGCGGCTTGGGCGGCAGCTGGGCTTCCCCACGCTCAATATCGTACTGAAGCATCGGCGTCCCGCCCTTCGCGGCGTGTTTACGGTAGAAGTAGAAGGGCTGGATACGCCGCGCCTGCGGGGCGTGGCAAACGTCGGTAGCCGCCCTACTGTTGGCAACGCCTTACAGCCCCGGCTAGAAGTCCATTTGCTTGACTGGACGGGCGAATGCTACGGCGCACACCTGCGGGTGCATTTTCTTCATAAGCTGCGCGACGAACGCCACTTTCCTTCGCTTGATGCGCTCAAAGCACAAATTGGACGGGATGTGCGGGCGGCGCGTGATTGGTTTTCTTCCCCTTTTACTGATTCCAAACCATGACCGATTACCGAAAAACGCTCAATCTGCCCGATACGCCTTTCCCGATGCGCGGCGACCTGCCCAAGCGCGAGCCGGGTTGGATTGCTGACTGGCAACGGAAAAATCTCTATCAAAAAATCCGCGCCGCCAGCGCGGGGCGGCCCCGCTTCATCCTGCACGATGGCCCGCCTTATGCCAACGGCAGCCTGCACTTAGGGCACGCGCTCAACAAAATTCTGAAAGACATCATCGTCCGCTCCAAAACATTGGCCGGGTTCGATGCGTCCTATGTGCCGGGATGGGACTGCCACGGCCTGCCCATTGAACACAAAGTGGAAATCACTCACGGCAAAAACCTGCCGCCCGCCAAAGTGCGCGAATTGTGCCGTGCCTATGCTGCTGAACAGGTGGGACTCCAAAAAGCGGATTTCATCCGCTTGGGCGTACTAGGCGATTGGGATAACCCCTACCTCACGATGAACTTTGCCAACGAGGCGAACGAAATCCGTGCGCTGGCCGAAATGGTTAAGCGCGGCTATGTGTTCAAGGGGTTAAAGCCTGTCAACTGGTGTTTCGACTGCGGCTCCGCGCTAGCCGAGGCAGAGGTGGAATATGCGGATAAATCCTCGCCTTCCATTGATGTGGCCTTTCCCGTCAGCGAGGCGCATGCAGATAAGCTCGCGGCGGCATTCGGCCTGCCCCGGCTAGACAAACCCGCCGCGGCCGTCATCTGGACAACCACGCCTTGGACAATTCCCGCCAATCAGGCGCTGAACGCGCATCCTGAATTCGATTACGTTTTGGTGGATGTGGGCGAGCGCCTGCTGGTGTTAGCACGGGAATTGGCTGATTCGGCGCTGGCCCGCTACAAACTAGACGGCAAAATCATTGCTTCCGCAAAAGGCACGGCGCTTGACCGCATCGAATTCCGCCATCCGCTCTATCACCGCCCTGCCCCAATCTACCTTGCCAACTATGTCGGCCATGACGAAGGCACCACGGGCATCGTCCACTCCGCCCCGGCGCATGGCACGGATGACTTCAACACATGGCTTGCCTACGGGCGCGGCAGTGACGAAATTCTCTCCATCGTCCAAGGCAACGGCCAATTCGCCGCCGAACTTCCCTTCTTCGGCGGTATGAACATCTGGAAAGCCAACGCCGCCGTTGCCGAAAAACTGGCTGAAGCCGGCGCGTTGCTTTCGCACGGAAAAATCACCCATAGCTATATGCACTGCTGGCGGCACAAAACCCCGCTTATTTACCGCGCCACCACGCAATGGTTTGTGGGCATGGACCGCCCAGCGGCGGACGGCTCCACGCTACGCAAACGTGCGCTTGGCGGCGTGGAAAGCACCCGCTTTTTCCCCGCTTGGGGACAAGCCCGCCTACACGCGATGATTGCCAACCGCCCAGACTGGTGCATCTCACGGCAACGCAACTGGGGGGTGCCGATTCCCTTTTTCATCCACAAGGAAACAGGCGAATGGCATCCGCGCACGGCCGAACTGTTAGAAGCCATCGCGCAACGGGTTGAAAAAGAAGGCATTGAGGCTTGGTTCAAACTAGATGCCGCTGAACTGCTTGGCGAAGATGCCGCCCATTACGCAAAAATCACCGATACGCTAGATGTCTGGTTCGATTCCGGGACAACGCACTGGCACGTACTGCGCGGCTCACACCCGGATGCCCATGCAGAAGGCCCTGCGGCGGATCTGTATCTTGAAGGCTCCGACCAGCACCGGGGCTGGTTTCACTCGTCGTTGCTCACGGGCGCGGCCATCGACGGCCACCCGCCCTACCGGGCGCTGCTCACCCACGGTTTTACTGTGGATGGGCAAGGCCGCAAAATGAGCAAATCACTAGGCAACGTCGTACTGCCGCAGGAAGTCTCCGATAAATACGGCGCGGAAATCTTGCGCCTGTGGGTGGCTTCCACCGACTATTCCGGCGAATTAGCTTTGTCGGATGAAATTCTTAAACGCATCATCGAAGCCTACCGGCGCATCCGTAACACGGTACGTTTCCTGCTCGCCAACGTAGCGGACTTCGACGCCACGCGGGACATGCTGCCCGTAGGCGATTGGCTAGAAATCGACCGTTACGCGCTCATTCTTGCCCGCAACCTGCAAACGCAAGCGCAAGCCGATTTTGACCGCTACGAATTCCATCGCGTTGCCCAAGCCCTGCAAACTTTCTGCTCCGAGGATTTGGGCGCGTTCTATCTCAACATCCTCAAGGACCGCCTCTATACCACGGCAGAAAATTCCCCCGCCCGCCGCTCCGCGCAAAGCGCGCTCTGGCACATCACGCAAACCCTCGTCCGGCTCATGGCGCCGATTCTCGCCTTTACCGCCGAGGAAATCTGGCAGACGCTCAACAACAACAAAAACGACTCCGTAATGCTCCACACGTGGCATGCCTTGCCTGACGTGCCAGATGAACCGGCACTAGCCGCACGCTGGGCGCATATCACCGCCGTGCGGGCTGACGTACTCAAGGCGCTCGAAACACTACGCATTGCGGGCAAAATTGGCGCGGATTTGCAAGCCGCCGTTACCGTCACCGCAGAAGGCGATATCTTCGACGCGCTCGCCGCATTGGGCGATGACCTCAAATTTATCTTCATCACCTCTGCCGCCACGCTCAAAAAAGGGCCGTTTGCCATCGAAGCCGTCCCTGCCGCCGGCACAAAATGCGAACGCTGCTGGCACGTGCGCGAGGACGTAGGGCAAAACCCCGAACATCCGGCGCTCTGCGGCCGCTGCGCCAGCAATCTATTTGGCAAAGGGGAAAAGCGTACCTATGCCTAACCCAACTCCTATTTCCCGTTTCCTGCATACCGGCATGGTGACTTGGCTGGCCATCATTGCCGTGGTAATCGCGCTCGACCAAACCAGCAAAATCTGGGCATTAGCCCAATTCGCGCAAGGCGGACGGATTGAAGTCACTTTTTTCTTCGACCTCGTACTGGCTTTTAACCGGGGCGCGGCATTCAGTTTTCTGGCAAACCATGACGGCTGGCAGCGTTGGTTTTTCATCGTACTGGCCGTGGCAGTCAGCATCTGGCTATTAACGCTCATTTGGCAGCACCGACGCGAACGTCTGCTGCCATTGACTTTTTCCCTTATTGTTGGCGGCGCAATCGGCAACGTCATCGACCGCTTCACCCACGGCGCGGTTGTCGATTTTCTTTCATTCCACGCAGGACCTTACTATTGGCCCGCTTTCAACATCGCTGATTCGTCCATTACCCTTGGCGTATGCCTGATGATTGTCGCCCAATTCCGCAAACCCCAAACCCCCGTGCCGGAGAACCCGACGTGAGCCAGACCGTCCTTGCAGACAGCCTTATTACCCTGCACTACCGCATCAGCCTGCCCAACGGCCAGCCGCTACTCTCCACATTCGAGGCCACCCCCGCCACGCTCAAACTCGGCGCAAACGAAATGCTCCCCGCAATGGAAAAACTCATTGTCGGCTTGCCCGTTGGCGCCCGCCATGAATTCAATCTTGAAGCCGCCGATGCCTTTGGCCCGCACAAGCCCGAATTGATTGAGCGCGTCAACCGCAAAGATATGCCCTCGCAAGACATCGAAGCGCTCACCATCATGGAATTCACCGCGCCGGATGGCTCCAGATATTCAGGTTTCGTACTTAGCGTCGACGAAACCTCCGCCCTCATCGACTTCAACCACCCGCTCGCAGGCAAAGCGATACGGCTTGAGGTTGAGGT
>JAIRPB010000091.1 GCA_031257305.1 Azoarcus sp. | reverse complement strand
ATCACGCTGCCGGAAGGCACGGAGATGGTGATGCCCGGCGACAACGTCTCAATCACGGTCAAGCTGATAAGCCCGATTGCGATGGAAGAGGGCCTGCGCTTCGCCATCCGCGAGGGCGGCCGCACCGTGGGCGCGGGCGTCGTGGCAAAAATCATCGAGTAAGCGTTTTAGGCGCTGGTTTTATTTTCAGAGCGTACCCGCAAGGGTGCGCTCACGTTGTTGTAGGGGCATAGCTCAATTGGCAGAGCGTCGGTCTCCAAAACCGAAGGTTGAGGGTTCGATTCCTTCTGCCCCTGCCATTTCATTAAAACGGTATCCGGTTTGAAACTGGATTTGTCACCTCGGATTTGTCCGGGCGTGGATTAAAACATTTATCGGGAAGTCGTTGCCTTGATGGTCGACAAGCTGAAATTTTCGCTGGCAGTGGCCCTAGTTATTTTGGGCTTGGCTGGCTTTTACGTATTGAGTGCGCAACCGCTGGTGCTGCGTGTGCTGAGTGTAATGGCCGGCCTAGCCGCTGGCGGCGCGGTAGCTTGGTTTACAGAGCCGGGGCAGCAATTTGCCAGATTTGTGCAGGACTCAGTCACTGAAACCCGAAAGGTTGTCTGGCCTACCCGCAAGGATACGGTGCAGATGACCGCTATCGTGTTCGCGTTCGTCGTAGTCATGGCGATTTTTCTTTGGTTGGCCGATAAGAGCTTGGAATGGGTTGTGTATGACCTTATCCTTGGCTGGAAAAAATGATTATGGCAAAACGCTGGTATGTAGTTCATGTTTATTCAGGTTTCGAGAAATCTGTCCGCCGTGCGCTCATTGAGCGCGTCACGCGGGCCGGGATGGATAATTTCTTTGGGCAGATACTCGTGCCGGTGGAAGAAGTGGTCGAGATGAAAGGCGGCCAGAAAAACGTTTCTGAACGTAAATTTTTCCCCGGCTATGTGCTCATCGAAATGGAGATGAACGACGATTCTTGGTACTTGGTCAAATCCACGCCAAAGGTCACGGGGTTTGTCGGCGGCACGGCCAACAAGCCGATGCCTGTCCCGCAAAAAGAAGTCGACAAAATCCTGCACCAGATGCAGGAAGGTGTTGAAAAACCCCGTCCCAAAGTGCTGTTTGAGAACGGCGAAGTGGTGCGGATTAAAGAAGGCGCGTTCACCGATTTTCATGGCGCGGTGGAACACGTCAACTACGAAAAAAGCAAACTGCGGGTGTCTGTGACCATTTTTGGTCGCGCCACGCCCGTAGAACTGGATTTTGCACAGGTCGAAAAGTCCTGAGCGTAAAACGCGGCAAACCGTCCTGTTTTGAGGTTTGCCGAAACCTGCCCCGCCGATGGCGGGACATTTGTTTCAACGAGGAGCGTCAGGCAACTGGCGCGTTAGCACTCATCTAGGAGAAAAGCCGTCATGGCGAAGAAGATTATTGGTTACATCAAGCTACAGGTTCCGGCCGGCAAGGCCAACCCTAGCCCCCCGATTGGCCCGGCCCTCGGCCAGCGCGGCCTGAACATCATGGAATTCTGCAAAGCATTTAACGCCAAAACCCAAGGCGTGGAGCCGGGCTTGCCAATTCCCGTGGTGATTACCGCATTTGCGGACAAGAGTTTCACCTTTGTGATGAAAACTCCGCCCGCAACAATCCTCATCAAAAAAGCCGCGAAAATCGACAAGGGTTCTGCCAAGCCCCATACCGACAAGGTAGGCAAAATCACCCGCGCGCAGGCTGAAGAAATTGCCAAAGCCAAGCAGCCCGATTTGACGGCGGCAGATATGGATGCGGCCGTGCGGACCATTGCCGGCTCCGCGCGCAGCATGGGCGTAACCGTGGAAGGGGTGGTGTAATCATGGCGAAAATTTCCAAACGTATACAAGCACTTCGGGCGAAAGTCGACCACAGCAAAATCTATCCGGTTGCCGATGCGCTGGCGCTCGTCAAAGAGTGTGCGACGGCAAAATTTGATGAATCCATCGACATCGCGGTGAATCTCGGCGTCGACGCCCGCAAATCCGACCAAGTGGTGCGCGGCTCCGTCGTGTTACCCGCCGGTACGGGCAAAACAATCCGCGTGGCCGTGTTCGCGCAAGGCGATAAAGCCGAAGCCGCCCGTGCGGCGGGGGCAGACGTTGTCGGGTTCGAGGACCTCGCGGCAGAAATCAAAGGCGGCAAAATCGACTTTGACCGCGTCATTGCCACGCCTGACTCCATGCGCGTTGTTGGCCAGTTAGGGCAGATTCTTGGTCCGCGTGGCCTGATGCCGAACCCCAAGGTGGGCACGGTAACAATGGACGTTGCCAAGGCGGTGAAAGACGCCAAAGCCGGCCAAGTCCAATACCGCACCGATAAAGGCGGGTTGGTTCACGCCACCATTGGCCGCGCCTCTTTTGGCGTCGACGCGCTAGAGCAAAATTTCCGCGCCCTCATCGACGCGCTTGTTAAGGCGCGCCCAGCGGCGGCCAAAGGCATTTACCTACGCCGCATCGCGCTCTCTAGCACGATGGGCTTGGGGATAAGGGTTGATACCGCAGGTGCTGCGGGTTGAGTGTTAAACAAGGGAGGCGCTGCGGTTGAGCAGCGTCTCCAAAAAGACTTTGGGTCATCCGGTATGCCGTTACAGGTTTGCCGGGTGAATCGTCAAAGACCGTAGGCAGGGCATTTTTCTGAAGGCGCCCTTTAATCGCAAAAGCGACCTGCGCAGACGGTGAACCCAGAACAGGATTAAAGGCTGTTTGGCCGTACTCCTGTCCAGGTCGCCGTGGGTGCGGAAGGTTTTATGCCTTCCGCGTGTGGACTTGCAAAGGAGGAAAGACCTATGGGTCTTGATCTTGATGACAAGAAAGCCGTAGTGGCTGAGGTGTCGGCACAAGTAGCCAATGCCCAGACAATCGCGGTAGCCGAATATCGCGGCATCAAAGTGAGTGACCTCACTGTGCTGCGGGCTAAGGCCCGTGCGTCTGGCGTCTATCTGCATGTGCTCAAAAACACCTTGGTTCGCCGTGCGTTAGCCGATACGCCGTTTGCCGAATTGTCTGCCCAGCTCACCGGGCCGCTGATTTATGGCATTTCGACGGATCCGGTAGCGGCAGCCAAAGTGCTCAACGACTTTGCCAAGGGCAACGACAAGCTAGTCATGCGCGCAGGCGCTTACGGCGGCAAGGTGCTCGATAAGGCAGGCGTACAGGCTCTGGCATCTATTCCGGGACGTGAAGAACTACTCGCAAGGCTTTTGGGCGTGATGCAGGCACCGGTTTCCGGGCTTGCCGTGGCGCTCGCCGCGTTGGCTAAAAAACGCGAAGAAGCCGGCGTAGCGGCCTAAACATCCTGACGGTTTTCTAAACACATTCAATTGTGGGGTAATTTGAAAATGGCAATCAGCAAAGACGACATCCTCGAAGCCGTTGGCTCGATGACGGTCATGGAACTGAACGACCTTGTTAAGGCGTTTGAAGAAAAATTCGGTGTTTCCGCTGCGGCAATGGCCGTGGCCGGCCCTGCTGCCGGCCCTGCCGGCCCCGCCGTGGAAGAAAAAACCGAATTTGACGTAATCCTCGCCGCTGTGGGCGAGAAGAAGGTTGAAGTCATCAAAGTGGTGCGCGCGGCCACGGGTCTGGGGCTGAAAGAAGCCAAAGACCTCGTCGATGGCGCGCCCAAGACGGTGAAAGAAGCTCTGCCCAAGGCCGATGCCGAGGCGCTGAAAAAGCAACTCGAAGATGCGGGTGCCAAGGCTGAGATTAAGTAATTCCGCTTTCGGAACGGGCTGGCCGCTCACGTCGTTGGGCAGTCAGCCCTTTCGTGCTTTGTGCTTTACAAGAAAAGCGCGTGGGAGCCAGCATTTTTGGTTTCCTGTTTTCATGACGTAACTCCCCGGAGCATTCATGGCGTCGTATTCCTACACTGAGAAAAAGCGTATCCGCAAGAGCTTTGCCAAGCGCGAGGCTGTGCCTGATGCGCCTTTCCTGCTCGCCACCCAGTTAGATTCTTTCGCAGACTTCCTTCAGGCGGGAACGCCGCCGGGACAGCGCGAGAACCGTGGCTTGCAGGCCGCGTTCACGTCGATTTTCCCCATTTCCAGCCATAGCGGAAACGCACGGCTCGAATTTGTGGAATACATGCTAGGCGAACCCGTGTTCGACGTGAAAGAGTGCCAGCAGCGCGGGCTAACTTACGCTTCGCCATTGCGGGCGCGGGTGCGCCTGCTCATCATGGACAAAGAAGCCTCCAAGGAAACCATTAAGGAAGTCAAAGAGCAGGAAGTGTACATGGGCGAAATCCCGCTCATGACCGAAACCGGCTCCTTTGTTATCAACGGTACCGAGCGCGTGATTGTTTCGCAGCTTCACCGTTCTCCGGGCGTGTTTTTTGAGCATGACCGGGGCAAAACG
Organism: Azoarcus sp.; assembly: GCA_031257305.1. GTDB lineage: Bacteria > Pseudomonadota > Gammaproteobacteria > Burkholderiales > Rhodocyclaceae > WRNU01. Next base: position 11,237 of record JAIRPB010000091.1, on the reverse strand, counting down.
CATTCCTCCGGCAAGCTGCTGTTTTCGGCGCGGATTATCCCGTACCGTGGCTCTTGGCTTGACTTGGAATTTGACCCGAAGGACTACCTCTATTTCCGCATCGACCGCCGCCGCAAAATGCCGGTGACGATTCTGCTTCGTGCCATCGGCATGACGCCTGAAGAAATTCTGTACGCCTTCAATGATTTCGACGAATTTCATCTTACCAACGACAGTGTGCGCTTCGACCTCGTGGCGGACCGCCTGCGCGGCGAGATGGCGCGTTTCGACATCACCGCGCCTGACGGTACGCTGATTGTCCCAAAAGACAAACGCATCACCGCCCGCCATATCCGCGAACTCGACAACGCGGGCGTCACCAACATGACCGTGCCGGATGACTTTGTGCTAGGCCGCATCGTGGCCCGCGACATCCCGAATCCCGACACCGGCGAACTGCTGGCCCGCGCCAACGACGAAATCACCGAGGACATCCTGGCCCGCCTGCGTGCGCACCATATCACTGCGATTACCACCCTGTATGTCAATGACCTTGACCGTGGCGCGTACATCTCGCAAACGTTGCGCATCGACGAGTCCATTGACGAATGGACGGCAAAAGTCGCCATCTACCGCATGATGCGTCCCGGCGAGCCGCCCACTGAAGAAGCCGTGGAAGGGCTTTTCAAGGGGCTGTTCTATTCTGAAGAACGTTACGACCTCTCACCGGTTGGGCGCATGAAATTCAACCGCCGCGCCTATCCCGGCGTCACCGACGAAAAAGCGCCCGAATGGCTGAAACGTTTCTATAACGAAGTGGGACCACGCGGCGAAGAAGGCCCCGGCGTTCTCTCCAAAGAAGATATTCTCGCCGTCATTGGCGTGCTCATCGAACTGCGCAACAGCCGTGGCGATGTTGATGACATCGACCACCTTGGCAACCGCCGTGTGCGTTCGGTGGGCGAATTGGCTGAAAACCAATTCCGCTCTGGGCTTATCCGGGTTGAGCGAGCCGTTAAAGAGCGCCTTGCGCAGGCGGAAACCGACAACCTCATGCCGCACGACCTCATTAACGCCAAGCCGATTTCAGCGGCAATTAAAGAGTTCTTCGGCTCCAGCCAGTTGTCGCAGTTCATGGACCAGACCAACCCGCTCTCCGAAATTACCCACAAGCGCCGGGTTTCCGCACTCGGACCGGGCGGCCTCACCCGCGAGCGGGCCGGATTTGAAGTGCGTGACGTGCACCCGACCCACTATGGGCGGCTGTGCCCGATTGAAACCCCGGAAGGGCCAAACATCGGCCTCATTAACTCACTGGCGGTTTATGCGCGGACTAATCGCCACGGCTTTTTAGAAACGCCGTACCGCAAAGTGATTGATGCCAAAGTCACTGACGAAATCGAATTCCTCTCTGCTATTGAAGAAGGGCAATTCGTTATCGCCCAAGCCAATGCCACGCTCAACGAAAAAGGGCAGCTGTGCGACGCCTTTGTCACGTGCCGCGAAAAAGGCGAAACCATCCTTGCCGAGCCGCACCGTGTCAATTACATGGACGTTGCGCCGGGGCAGGTGGTATCGGTGGCGGCTTCGCTCATCCCGTTCCTTGAGCACGACGACGCCAACCGCGCATTGATGGGCGCAAACATGCAGCGGCAAGCCGTTCCTTGCCTGCGTCCCGAAAAACCGCTGGTGGGCACAGGCATTGAGCGTACCGTGGCAGTCGACTCCGGCACGGTGGTGAGAGCCAGCCGGGGCGGCGTGGTTGATTATGTTGATGCGCAACGCATCGTGGTGCGGGTCAACGATGACGAAGCCGAAGCCGAAACGGGCAGGGTCGGCGTTGACATCTACAACCTCATCAAATACACCCGTTCCAACCAGAATACCAACATCAACCAGCGCCCCATCGTCAAAGTGGGCGATGCCATTGCCCGTGGCGATGTCATTGCGGATGGCGCATCCACCGACCTCGGCGAACTGGCGCTAGGCCAAAACATGCTGGTCGCCTTCATGCCGTGGAACGGCTACAACTTTGAGGACTCCATCCTTGTTTCGGAGCGCGTGGTGGCGGAGGACCGCTACACCTCCATCCACGTTGAAGAACTCTCTGTGGTAGCGCGCGACACCAAGCTCGGGCCGGAAGAAATCACCCGCGACATTGCCTCATTAGGCGAAGCGCAACTTTCTCGTTTGGACGAAGCGGGCATCGTTTATATCGGTGCGGAAGTCGAAGCGGGCGACGTGCTTGTTGGCAAGGTAACGCCCAAGGGCGAAACCCAGCTCACGCCTGAAGAAAAGCTGCTGCGCGCCATTTTTGGCGAGAAAGCCTCTGACGTAAAAGATACCTCGTTGCGCGTTCCTTCCGGCATGAACGGCACTGTCATTGACGTGCAAGTGTTCACCCGCGAAGGCATTGAGCGCGACAAACGCGCACAGTCCATCATTGACGACCAATTGCGCGGCTTCAAAGCGGATCTCGCGGACCAGATGCGCATTGTCGAGCGCGACGCTTACGCGCGCCTGCGCCGCCAGATTGTTGGGCAAAAAGTCAACGGCGGTCCCATGAAGCTCGCCAAAGGCAAGTCAGTGACGGAGGAATATCTCGATAGCCTCCAGCCCATCGACTGGTTTGACATCCGCATGGCGGATGAAGATTTGGCGGCCCAACTCGAAGCCGTGCGTGAAGGTCTGGAAAAAACCCGCGCCGATTTTGACCAAGCCTTTGAAATTAAGCGCAAAAAACTCACCCAAGGCGACGAACTGCCCCCGGGCGTCCAAAAGATGGTCAAGGTCTACCTTGCCGTTAAGCGCCGCCTGCAACCCGGCGACAAAATGGCGGGACGCCACGGCAACAAAGGCGTGGTCTCCAAAATTGTCCCCATCGAAGACATGCCCTACATGGCCGACGGTACGCCGATGGACATCGTGTTTAACCCGCTTGGGGTCCCGTCACGGATGAATATCGGGCAAATCCTTGAAACTCACCTCGGCTGGGCCGCGCGCGGCTTGGGCGTCAAAATTGACGAGATGCTCCGTAAGCGGGCTTCCATCAAAGAATTGCGCGGCTTCCTTGACCAGATTTACAACGGCAGCGGGCGTCATGAGGATTTTGATTCAATCAATAACGATGAAATCCTCGAACTGGCCGGCAACCTCCGCAAAGGGGTACCGTTTGCCACGCCCGTATTCGACGGTGCTCACGAGGACGAAATCGAGAAAATGCTTGGGTTAGCTGGCCTTGTGGATAAAGACGGGCAAGCGCAATACCAAGTACAGCTTTTCGATGGCCGCACGGGCGAGGCTTTTGAGCGCAAGGTCACGGTGGGCTATAAGCATGTCCTAAAGCTCCACCACCTCGTCGACGACAAAATGCACGCCCGTTCCACGGGCCCCTACTCGCTTGTCACCCAACAGCCTTTGGGCGGCAAGGCACAGTTTGGCGGCCAGCGTTTCGGCGAAATGGAAGTCTGGGCGCTTGAAGCCTACGGCGCCTCCTACACCCTGCAAGAAATGCTCACGGTCAAGTCTGACGACGTTAACGGCCGGACCAAAGTGTATGAAAACATCGTCAAGGGCGAACACAAGATTGATTCCGGCATGCCTGAATCCTTCAACGTGCTGGTGAAGGAAATCCGTTCGCTCGCCATCGACATTGACCTGGACCGCGGCTAAGGTGGTTTCTCACAAGTTCACGCCATTTTGTTCCCCTCTCCCTTCTGGGAGAGGGAGGAATTAGGTGATGACCTTGCGGGATACCACGCTAGTCATGCAGTCAAATCCTGTAACCCCCGGTTTACGCACGCCCCGGATGGAGTGGAGTAAATATGAAGAACCTGCTCGCAGACCTGTTTAAGCAAACGCTTCCAAACGAAGATGAGTTTGAAGCCATCACCATCGGCCTAGCTTCGCCCGACAAGGTGCGTTCTTGGTCTTATGGTGAAGTCAAAAAGCCCGAAACCATCAACTACCGCACTTTCAAGCCGGAGCGCGATGGTTTGTTCTGTGCCAAGATTTTTGGCCCGGTCAAAGACTACGAATGTCTATGCGGCAAGTACAAACGCCTCAAGCATCGCGGCGTCATTTGCGAAAAGTGCGGCGTAGAAGTTACCCAGTCCAAAGTGCGCCGCGAGCGCATGGGGCACATCGAACTGGCCAGCCCCGTCGCGCACATCTGGTTCCTAAAATCCCTGCCTAGCCGCCTAGGCATGGTGCTAGATATGACCCTGCGCGACATCGAACGGGTGCTGTACTTTGAAGCCTACGTGGTTGTCGAACCCGGCATGACCAAGCTCACACGCGGGCAGCTACTTATCGAAGATGACTATCTCGCCAAACTCGAAGAATACGGCGATGAATTCGACGCCAAAATGGGCGCGGAAGGCGTCCGCGATTTATTGCGTTCGCTTGACATCAACGTTGAAATCGAACGGCTCCGGGGCGAACTCGAAACCACCGGCTCTGAGGCCAAAGTCAAGAAATTCTCCAAACGCCTGAAAGTGCTAGAAGCCTTCCAGCAATCCGGGATTAAGCCCGAATGGATGATTCTTGAAGTGCTGCCCGTGCTGCCGCCGGACCTGCGGCCGCTGGTTCCGCTGGACGGCGGGCGTTTTGCCACGTCCGACTTAAACGACCTCTACCGCCGCGTCATTAACCGCAACAACCGCCTGCGCCGCCTGCTTGAACTCAAAGCGCCTGACATCATCGTGCGCAACGAAAAGCGGATGCTCCAAGAGTCGGTGGATTCGCTTCTCGACAACGGCCGTCGCGGCAAAGCCATGACGGGCGCCAACAAGCGCCCGCTCAAGTCGCTGGCTGACATGATTAAAGGCAAAGGCGGGCGTTTCCGTCAAAACCTGCTGGGCAAGCGCGTTGACTACTCCGGCCGTTCCGTCATTACCGTAGGCCCGCAACTCAAACTTCACCAATGCGGCCTGCCCAAGCTGATGGCTCTTGAACTCTTCAAGCCCTTCATCTTCAACAAACTAGAACTCATGGGTTTGGCCACCACCATTAAACAAGCCAAAAAAATGGTGGAAATGCAGGAGCCGATTGTTTGGGACATCCTAGAAGATGTCATCCGCGAACACCCCGTGATGCTCAACCGCGCCCCCACTTTGCACCGCTTGGGTATTCAGGCGTTTGAGCCGGTCCTGATTGAAGGCAAAGCCATCCAGCTACACCCGCTCGTCTGCGTCGCGTTCAACGCTGACTTTGACGGCGACCAAATGGCCGTCCATGTCCCCCTCTCGCTTGAAGCGCAGATGGAAGCCCGCACCCTGATGCTGGCCTCCAACAACGTGCTCTCCCCCGCCAACGGCGAACCTATCATTGTTCCCTCGCAAGACATCGTGCTGGGGCTGTATTACGCCACCCGCGCCGCCGTGAATGTGCCGGGCGAAGGCATGCTTTTCACCGATGTGGGCGAAGTGAAACGCGCCTACGAATCGGGGCAAATTTCCCTGCACGCCAAAATCACCGTGCGCATCAAGGAAGTCGACCTCGGGCCAAATGGCGAGCGCATCGTAAAAATCGTGCGCGCCAACACCACGGCAGGGCGGGCCATTCTCTCGGAAATCCTCCCGGCGGGCCTACCCTTCAGCGTTATCGACAAGCCGTTGAAGAAAAAGGAAATCTCCAAACTCATCAACGCCTCTTTCCGCCGCTGCGGCCTCAAGGCCACGGTCATTTTTGCCGACAAGCTCATGCAGTTTGGCTACCACCTCGCCACCCGCGCCGGCATTTCCATCGCGGTCAAAGACATGCTTGTCCCGATGAAGAAAAAAGAACTCATCGGCGCGGCTGAAGCCGAAGTGGGCGAAATCGAACGCCAGTATGCGAATGGCCTTGTCACCCAAGGCGAACGCTACAACAAAGTCGTGGACATCTGGGGCCGCTGTGGCGACCAAGTAGCCAAAGCGATGATGGAACAACTCGGGCAAGAGGACGTTGTCGACCGCGAAGGCAACACCGTCAAACAAGAAGCCTTCAATTCCATTTACATGATGGCTGACTCAGGCGCACGGGGTTCCGCCGCCCAGATCCGCCAGTTGGCCGGTATGCGCGGCCTCATGGCAAAACCTGACGGCTCCATTATCGAAACGCCAATTACCACCAACTTCCGGGAAGGGCTGAACGTTCTCCAATACTTCATCTCCACCCACGGCGCACGTAAAGGCTTGGCCGACACCGCGCTAAAAACTGCGAACTCCGGCTACCTCACCCGGCGTCTGGTCGATGTCACGCAAGATTTGGTGGTCATCGAAGACGACTGCGGAACCCGCAACGGCTTCAACATGAAGGCGCTCACCGAAGGCGGCGAAGTCGTCGAGCCGTTGCGCGACCGCATCCTAGGCCGTGTCTGCGCGGAGGACATCATCAACCCCGAAACCCGCGAAACCGTTATCGAAGCCGGTTCGCTCATCGACGAAGAAGGCGCGGACCTCATTGACCAACTCGCCATCGACGAAGTCAAAGTCCGCACGCCGCTTACCTGCGAAACCCGCTACGGCCTGTGCGCCAAGTGCTACGGCCGCGACCTTGGGCGCGGCCACATGGTCAACTCCGGCGAAGCGGTAGGCGTCATTGCCGCACAGTCCATTGGCGAACCGGGCACACAGCTCACCATGAGAACCTTCCACGTTGGGGGCGCGGCATCCCGGGCCGCCGCCGCCACCGGCGTTGAAGCCAAAACCGAAGGCATTGTCCGTTTCACGGGCAACATGCGTTACGTCTCCAACGCCAAAGGCGAAAAAGTGGTTATTGCCCGTTCAGCCGAAGTCGCCGTGGCCGACCGCCACGGCCGCGAGCGCGAACGCCACAAAATCCCCTACGGCGCCACGCTGCTCGTCGACGACGGGGCGGAAATCAAAGCCGGCGCAAAACTGGCGAACTGGGACCCGCACACCCGGCCAATCATCACTGAATACTCTGGCACGGTGAAATTCGAGAACGTTGAAGAAGGCGTCACCGTTGCCAAACAGGTCGACGAAATCACCGGCCTCTCCACGCTCGTGGTCATCGACTCCCCGCGCCGTTCCTCCTCTTTAACCAGCAAGGGTGCCCGTCCGCAAGTCAAACTGCTGGACGACAAAGGCGGCGAAGTTAGGATTGCGGGCAGCGAGCACGTTGTCACCATCACCTTCCAGCCGGGGGCGCTCATCACCGTGCAAGATGGCCAAGCCGTTAGCATCGGTGACGTACTCGCCCGTATCCCGCAAGAATCCGCCAAAACCCGCGACATCACCGGCGGCCTGCCCCGCGTGGCGGAGCTTTTTGAAGCCCGCGCCCCGAAAGACGCCGGCATGCTGGCTGAATACACCGGCACAGTCTCTTTCGGCAAAGACACCAAGGGCAAGCAACGTCTCGTGATTACCGAGCCAGACGGCGCGGCGCACGAATTCCTCATCTCCAAAGACAAGCACCTGATGGTGCATGAAGGCCAAGTCATCAACAAAGGCGAGATGATTGTCGACGGCCCCGCAGACCCGCACGACATCCTGCGCCTGCAAGGCGTCACGGAACTTGCGCGCTACATCATCGACGAAGTGCAAGACGTCTACCGTCTGCAAGGCGTCAAGATTAACGACAAGCACATTGAAGTTATCGTGCGCCAGATGCTACGCCGCGTGGTCATTACCGACCCGGGCGACTCCCGGTTCATCCGCGAAGAGCAGGTTGAACGCTCCGAAGTGCTAGACGAAAACGACCGCCTAGAAGCTGACGGCAAACTCCCTGCCCAATACGAAAACCTGCTGCTAGGCATCACCAAAGCGTCGCTTTCCACCGACTCTTTCATCTCGGCGGCATCCTTCCAAGAAACCACCCGCGTACTCACCGAAGCCGCCATCATGGGCAAACGCGACGAACTGCGCGGCCTAAAAGAAAACGTCATCGTCGGCCGCCTCATCCCCGCCGGCACGGGCTTGGCTTACCATCGCAGCCGAAAAGCCCAAGCCGCCGGAGAGGATTTGGGCGAAGGCCACGCCTGGGCACCCGCCGAGGAAGCCGCCGCTATCGCCAGCGTACCCGCCGAAGAAACGCCGCAGCAAGATGTAGCGGAATAATGGGGTAACGTTTAGTGTTGCCGTAATTGAAATGAGCCAGCGAAAGCTGGCTCATTTTTTTGCTCCTGCGCACCCATACGCCATGAACGTTTACCCGACACCGCCTGACGGAGATAAACCGCAAGCCGTCAGGCGGCTGTAGATACCGTCTCCCCGGTCAAGCGTTTTTCAAGAAATCGACCCGGTAAGGGACGCGGTTTTTTGGGAGGTTTCGCGTGTACTAGCGTCCATTCGCGGTTTTCCGTCTGGGTGGGGCGTCCCGTCATTTTTGGGGAGTCCTCCCGAATTGGGGAGCCTGAAACCCTCTCCCTCTGGGAGAGGGTAAAAACCTACAAGCCAGAGCCGTGGGATAGTCCCCATCCCTGCTTCACCCAAATCCAGCCCCGTCATGGCGAGAAGCGAAGCGACGAAGCCATCCAGAAGAGCCGGGATAGCCGCCACATGGATTGCTTCGCTACGCACGCCATGACGGGCGTTCTGGGATGGCTTAACCGGGAAGACGGTATCTACGGCGACAGCGGTTCTTCCGCACCTTGGCGAATTAGATTATTTGCTACTCATTGCATGCTTTCAGGTATTTTCTGCATATTTGAAGGATTCTTTCTTGGTAAGATTTTATTAAGCAGTCCTCTGTTTTGCATGCCATCCGGCTTTTTAGCCATGCCCGCTGTTCAATAACTAATGCCTTATTATCTGATACCTGTTCTAACGTAGTTTGGTAATTTACCGAAAGAAGGCGGTCTAAAGATGCAAGGGTTTCATTGTTGCAAATCATTTTTTCTATAGTTGTGCTTGCTTTCGTGCAATCAAAAGAAGTAATAAATGATTGTGTTGAAGATACTAATACGGCTATCTGCTCGTTTTCAGGTATAACGTATTCTTCTATATATTGTGATAGAGTTATATTATCAGTTACCCAAAAAGTCTGAATGGTTAAAGGGGCTGTTTTAATTATACGGAAATGGTTATTGAATATAATACAAATTAATGTATAAGAATTTTTATTTTTACGAAAAAATCCCGTGTAACGCTGTTTCGTATTAAAGTGAGGCTCAACATAAATAAATCCTGAATCCTTATTTTCAGATATTACATCACCAAAAAATAATATATTTAAGACTTCATCAAATGTTCTATTATTACAAGTCTCGTCTTCAAAAGAACCCGCGCAGACAAATAATGCAAATTCTTTATTTTTTAACAATTCTTCTGTTAAGAAAATTTTTTCTTCCTCACTCAAGTTAAGTGGATTGCTATTATTTGCCTTAACAGCAAAAGATGTGCATATACATGCACAAAGAAAAAACACAAATAAAATACGCACACAAACAATTAAGGTCTTTGCCATGTCAGTATAACATCCAAAATATGGGTAGTCCGAACGAATACATGCTGCGTAACACCAGCAGTTGTCACCAGTTCTTTAGTGCTTCGCCTACGCCAATCGAATGTAATGCTTTCGTCTACTGTTGGAAGATTCGCATCTAAGAGAACATGTTTAAGATAAATACCTAGTTGTAATCGGACGTCAAGGCCGTTAATATTTTGGATTGAAACATTTCCATTAACAAGTCTACATGTTTGTATAATATCAGCAATATATATGCCAGCATCAGATGTCTCTAATCCAGTTTGACCTGTTGCAGTTATTCTTCTATTTACCCAATAGAAACCCGAGCTATCAGCACAATTTTCGGCATTGTATGTATTATTATTTGTTACAATTAAATTATTTGGATTCCATCCCAAATCCACAGAAAATTTCTCTTCTGGATTCGTTGGGTTTGTACCGGCAACACCAAAAGGATGATTGGTAACGCTAAAAGGATAAGATGCACGAAAACCCCGATAGACTCCATAAGTTTGGTAATTATTCTTACGGGTTAATTGAATTAGCCCTCTTCCGTAATATGGGGCATAACTAGCATTTTCACCACCGCCTTCCTTCACAAGCCGTAAATAACCTGACTCTTCAATGACTTGTGCCAAGAAATGCAATATGCGTTGTTTTGATGTATTTATTAAATATTTACGCATAGTCTTATTAAGATGAGTACCCCATGTCTGTGCCCGTGCCAATGCCTGATTCCATGTTGCAACTGTCTGCGTATTAAACGTAGTCCCAGACAAATGTTTATTCCGTCGCGGGATACATTGAGCAAATTCATTCTCGCTCAGCCACCCGCACTTCCTAAACGTCTCAATAAACTCTCTTGGGTGGAAGCGCCAGACGGCGTCACGCAGGCCCTGGGGCGGGGCGAAGCTAAGCGCCCTCACGAAGTTGGTGAACGCCCTATAGTGGCTTTCGCTTAAGGCCCCATTGGGGAGATGGGGCGCATCTGTCCTAAGCCAGCCCCAGCGGGCGTCGATGGTGGATATGTCCCACTCGCAGGGGATGGGGCAGATGGCGCGGCGCAGCGTGTCCTCGCGCAAAAATGCCCGCAGTTCATTAAATGTCACCGTGCCGTCGCCGTCTCTGTCGGCCATCGCCCGGATTGTCCCGGAGTCGCACCGGTTGTCAGCCGGGGCGCTGTCGTCGCTGATGATTTGCCAGCCGCGCCAGTGCGGGAAGTCCGCATCGCTGAATACGGTGACGATCTGCCCCGGCGTCCGGTTGTTGAGGTTGACCCACCGCTCGCCGCTGGCCCCCCCGGCGACGTTAGGGATGTTAATTTTGCGCCAGTGCGGCACGTTGGCTAGATCATCTACCACGCCCGGCTCGATAACGCGCCCGAAGCGCAGCAGTTCGTACACATGGGCATGCACGGGCGCGTTGGCCGTCCAGTCGTCGCAGATGCGCTTGGCTTTACTGTAAAGCTCGTATTCCCCCCCGGCCTCCGTGATGCTGGTGTTCAGCTGGCCGTTCGCGTTGCGGAGCGTGAGGGTGATGTCGCCCCGGTTGGCCGCCGGCCCCTCGCCCATCGCGTAATGGAGGCGGACGTAAAAACCCTCTATGGTGTGGCCGGCCTGTGGCAGTGGCGTGGGCGCGGCCGTGGTGTTGCCTGTTGTCGCCCGCGTGTGCGCGGCGGTTTGGTTATGCACCAGACGGCGGCCGGCCGGTACGTTGTAGTAGGGCGTGCCGGCCGGCAGCCAGAAATGGATGTCGCCAAAAACCACGTCCGTGCGCCCGTTTGCCGCCGTGCTGAGTTCGCCCGTCGCCCGCCCGATGAGCCGCTGGAGGTTGGCGGCGTCGCA
>JAIRPB010000215.1 GCA_031257305.1 Azoarcus sp. | reverse complement strand
CCCACCACTGCGGGCCGAGCGGCGTGTGCGCCACGAGCAGGCGGTTCATGGGGAGCCCCTCCCGGCTTGCTTGCGCACGCCATTCCTTTTTATTGCGTGGGCGCTGTGGGTTGCCATTGTTTGGTTAGATACGCTAGGAAAATCGTAAAAACCGCATGTTACACGCGGGCGGTTCTCTGTAACACGTTTCATGGCTTTCTTATGCATGCTGGCGAGGGGGGAATTACGTACATTTTTCTTCTCAACCCAGAGTCTGGCTTTCACTGTTTTTGTTTAGATTTTCCATCATGGCCGCTGCCGCAAGGCCGTTAATAAAACCGAATAGCATCGCGGCGGCGCTAAACAGGGGGACGAGGTAAAACACTCCGTCGTGGGGGATGAGCCAGAGGCGGGCAACGAGGAGTTGCGCGCCGATGTGGGCAAGCGCGGCAAAGATGCTGTGGGTGACGGGGCCAAACCACTTTGGGGGCAGACGGACGGCTACGGCAAGCGCCAGCAGGCTTGCCAGCGTACCGGCTAGGCTTAGGAAGAAACCCGGCGCGAGGAATTGCCCGAGAAGCAGGCTGGCGGCGAATACCCTTAACAGGGAAACCCATGCCGCTTCGCGCCAGCCCCATTGTGATAGCACGATAAGCGTGATGATGTTAGCCAGTCCCGGCTTGATACCGGGCAATGGCAGCGGGATAGCGGCTTCGGCAACGGTGAGTCCAATAGCCACCGCCGCATAGCGGGCGATGCGGTGGTCTTGCGCCGTGGGAATGAGTTCAATAACCGAGCGAGTCATAGTCTGTTCCGCGCCCGGTGAGCGTGAGGCTGACTTCGTTAGGAGCGCAAATCGCCACCGCGCCAGCGCGGGTGAGCCAGCCTTGCCGCACGCAGTATTGGCGCGGGCCGGGGTCAGACGCGACGCGGGCGCGGCCGGGTTCGATTTCAACGATGGTGATGCCTAGGGGGCCGGGCACTTCGATGCGTTGCGGGCGGGAAAGAGCATATTGATTAAAAACGGTGCCTGATGCGCGAATAACAACGCCATCCGGTTTGCCGCCTTGCCAGAGCCGAGTTGCGGCAAAAGCACACAGCGCGAGGCCGATAAGCACGGTGCACCAATCGCCGGGCCGCAACAGGCGGCACACTGCCACGGCTTTGCCAGACATCACCTTTTTTATTTGTCCGCAGAACGGTCCCCTTCGCGCCGGGACATTGCGCGGTGGCGGAGGAGGACATGGTATTGGGGACGGAATGCCTGGCCGAGTTGTTCCGCAATATACACAGAGCGGTGCTGCCCGCCCGTACAGCCGATAGAAACCGTGAGATAGCTGCGGTTATCGCGGACGTATTCCGGCAACCAAGCCGCAACGAACGTGCGGATGTCCTCAATCATGCGGGCGACTTCAGGCTGTGCCTCGAAATAGTCAATCACTTCTGGGGCAAATCCGTTGAGCGGGCGCAAACGCGGGTCGTAGTAGGGGTTAGGCAGACAGCGCACGTCAAAAACAATATCGGCATCCAGCGGTACGCCGTATTTGAAGCCGAATGACTGGAACATGAGGGTAATCCCCAAACCCGCTTCAACGCCAACGAGGTCTTTTATCCTATTGCGCAGGGTATTGGGGTGCATGTCGCTGGTATCGATGCGATGCCCCAAAATGGAAATGTTATCGAGCACGTCGCGTTCGCGGTGTATGGCTTCCTCAAGCGAGACGCTTTCCCCGGCCAGAGGATGCCGCCGCCGGGTTTCGGAGAAGCGGGCAATGAGCGTGTCGTCACGCGAATCCAGAAAAATAAAACGCACGTCCTCAACAAGCTCACGGACCCGTTTCATCTGCCCCGGCAGGGCCGCGATGCTTTCCCCGGAGCGGACATCAACGGCCACGGCACAGCGCGTGTAACCCGCGCTGCGCAAGGCTTCGGCAAGTTGCGGCAACAGCATGGCTGGCAAGTTGTCGACAACGTAAAGGCCAGCATCTTCCAGTGCCTTGAGGGCCACGCTTTTGCCCGAGCCGGAAAGGCCGCTGATGAGGACGATTTGCATATGAGGGAAGAAAAAACCGCGCTATCCGTTAGGGCGCTTCAGGCGGGGGCGGAGGGGGCTGGCCACGGTCGATTGCCGGGTTTTCGGCGGCAGAACTATTGCCGATATATTCAAAAACCTTAACAACCTTGGTAACGCCTTTACTGCCACGGGCAGTTTCGGCGGCGCTTTCGCCTTCGCTTTCTGTAACAAGCCCAAGCAAGAAAACCACGTTTGCCTCGGTGATGACTTTCACGTGGTGCGCGGCAACGCCGCTTTCGGGAGCCAGAAGGCGCGTTTTGACGTTGGTTGAAATCATGGAGTCATTGGCGCGGTTTGACAGCGAGGATGGCGGGGCAATAACCGTTTCGTTAATCACGTTGCGCACATTCGATACCGTGCCCGCCAGACGCTGGATTTCAGCCTGTGCGGCGGCGTCCTGCACTTCGCCAGTGAGCAAAACATTGCGGTTGTAAGAGGTGACGTTAACGTGGTTGATGTTCCCGAAATATTTCCGAATAAGATTGCCCACGCGCAGTTCAATGGCTTCGTCATCCACGTAAGCCGACATCGAACGCCTGTCTGCGGCCATCAGCGCGCCGGCGCCCACCCCCGCAAAGATAAGCGGGACGCAGCCTTGTAGCAGGGAAATCCCCGAAATTGCCAATGCGCAGACAAACAGCACACCACGGACAGCGGGCAAGGCGGAAAAATTCAGATACGGTTTCATCAGTCTTCAACTCCCAGTAGCAGACAATCAACGCCGTCACACAAACAATGCAGGACGAGTAAATGGATTTCTTGGATGCGGGCGGTGCGGTCCGCTGGCACACAAATGTGAATGTCGTTGGGGCACAGCAGTTCTAGTATTTTGCCCCCGCTTTTGCCTGTGAGGGCAACGATGCGCATTTCACGCTCATGCGCGGCCTCGATAGCGGCAATGACGTTGGGCGAATTGCCGCTAGTTGAGATGGCCAGCAGCACATCTCCCGGTTGCCCGATGGCGCGGACTTGTTTGGAAAAAATTTGCTCAAACTCGTAATCGTTGCCGATGGAAGTCAGCACCGAACTATCGGTAGTCAGCGCGATAGCGGCCAGCGGCGGGCGCTCCATTTCAAACCGGTTGATGAGTTCCGCCGCAAAGTGCTGCGCGTCGGCGGCTGAACCGCCATTGCCGCACGCCAAAATTTTGCCGTTCGCCAGCAAGCAGCTTGTCATCGCCTCGATAGCTTCCACAATGGGCGCGGCAAGCCACTCAATGGCGGCCAGTTTAGCGCGGGCGCTATCTTCAAATTGGCGGGAAACGCGGTCGATAAGATTCATAAAAGAGGCTTGCCCTAAACAGCCGCTAAGTCTAGCACTACTGGGGCATGGTCCGACGGGCGCTCCAAACCGCGAGGGGCCTTATCCACCGCACAGCCCCGGCACGCTTGCCGTAACGGTTCAGAAACAAGGATATGGTCAATGCGCATCCCAAAATTGCGGCTAAACCCATTCGTCCGGTAATCCCACCAAGAATAGGCGTTTTCCGATGAGTCAAATAAGCGAAACGCATCAACCAGCCCGCAGCCGATAAGCGCCTTAAACGCGGCGCGCTCAGGCGGGGAAACGATGATGTCTGATTTCCAGTCAGGGTGAGCATCAGCCTCTTCCGGGGCGATGTTGAAATCACCCGCAAGCAAAAACCGGGGATAAGCGGGCAATACCTCGTTTTTCAGCCAGAGCGTAAGTGCCTCAATCCACGCCAGTTTGTAGGCGTATTTATCTGAATCCAGACTTTGCCCGTTGGGAAAATAAGCACATACGATACGCAAGCCGGCGACGGTAGCGGCAATCACCCGTTTTTGTTCATCTTTGAAACCGGGAATGCCATAGAGCGGATTTTCCGGCGGCGTAGGGGCGAGGATAGCCACGCCATTCCACGTTTTTTGCCCCGAAAACACCGCGTGATAGCCCGCCGCTTGGATTTCAGCCAGCGGAAATGCCTTGTCCTCCATTTTGAGTTCCTGAAGGCAGAGCGCATCGGGCTTGTGAGCCGCCAGCCAGTCCAAAACCTGCGGCAGACGGACTCTTAAGGAATTGACATTCCAAGTAGCAATTTTGAGCATGGTTATTTGTGGGCCTTCCGGGGCGTTTGATGTTTAAGCTGATAGCTCTGGCTAACGAAAACCGGTTCAACCGTTCCCCGGCGCTGGTTAACGAGTACGGCCAGTACAAAGCAGAAGTTGCATATCAGGTTGAGAAAGCGGGGAATTTCCGGGGGAATTTTCCATCGTTTTTTCCCGCCCTCCATTTCTTCTTCCACCCGCACAAGGCAGCGAAAGGCTTTTTTGGCAGTGGCGCGAGCCTGATGCAATTCAGGCACGGGCGGCAAGCCACGCGGGAGAACAAAATTTTTCAGGCGGTCCCGCTCTTGGCGCTCAATTTCCTGGCAAACATGGTCATAGCGCATATGAAGCCAGTCAAGGTCCGCTTCCGTCACAGCAGGTTTGCCCCGGATAGAACCGTTGGCATGCAGGGCCAAGTCTTGGAGGCGGGCCAAATCGGGCAGCAGGTCAGCGAGGGCAGAATCCAATTCGGCTGAAGAATAAGCCATGCCGAGTTGGGTGCTTAACTCATCAGTCACCACCTCGTAATCAGTCAGCCAAGTGGGGTCACAGATGAAGGTGTAGCAGAGTTCGGCGTTATCTCGTTTCATAGTGCGGGG
>JAIRPB010000203.1 GCA_031257305.1 Azoarcus sp. | reverse complement strand
ATAGTTATTCACCCAGATACCAACGGCAGCACGTATCAAAGGCGTCATACCCAACGAATCCTGTGCATTAACGTCTGCACCTGCTTTTAATAAAATTCCTACCGTCTTAGGCTCCCCAGCAAAGGCAGCACTCATCAAAGGCGTTCTGCCTTCTTCGTTCCTAGCATTTATGTCTGCGCCCATTTTCATAAAAATTTCTACCGTTTTAGACGCCCCATCCACAGAAGCGGCCGCATACATTAAAGGCGTCTTGCCATCCGAATCCCGTGCGTTAACATCAGCCCCCGCTTTTAATAAAACATCTACCGCACTAGAAGCTCCATCTTTATTAGCGTTGTACATTAAAGGCGTCATACCCGCTTTGTCCCGTGCATTAACATTCGCCCCTGCTTTCAACAGAGTCTCTACCATTTTAGGATTGAAGTTATGCTCTGCGGCATACATCAAAGGCGTCATGCCCGCTTTGTCCTGTGCATTGATGTCTGCGCCCGCTTTCACAAAAAGCTCTACTATTTCAGGATATTTACTGTTATTTCTCGCAGCATACATTAAAGGCGTCTCGCCATATTTACGCCGTGCATTAACATCCGCCCCCGCTTTTAATAGAACCGCAACTATTTCAGGATTTTCGTTCCATATTGTAGCCAGCATTAAAGGCGTTTCTTTATCTTTATTTTTAGCATTAACATCCGCACCCGCTTTTAACAGAATTTCTACTATTTCAATATCTTGCTCTCCTCTTACCGCATTCATCAAAGGCGTCTCGCCCCGTTTACCTCGTGCGTTAACGTTTTCTCCGGCTTGTACCGCTGCCTGTATCTCTTCTAAGTTTCCCCTTATACAAAGTTCCAGAAGTTTTCCATTTTTTGTGGTATCGCTTGAGTCATATTTTTCTAGCTCGTTTTCGGGGGAGGAAGACGGGCACGCAGTCAAAAACAACCCCGCCATTGAAGCCAATATCATACGAATCGCTCTAACCAAACTTTTCATTCCTTCACCTTTTTCAGTTTTGCCTACATCCCTAAAAACCTGCGACAGTATAACGCTTACCGCCCGTGCCAATACCTAGCCTCTTTCTCCCGCCAAACAGGGGTTTCTTCCTGCTCACCGTCCGTCTCAAAAAACACCGTGCCGCCTAAATCTGTGCGTAGCGGCTTTGCTCCGGCGCTTTGCCAGCGTTCTTGGACTTGTGGGTGCGGGTGGTTGTAGCGGTTGCGGTAGCCTGCGGAGAAAATAACCGTTCCGGGGTTTGTGGCGTCGACAAAGGCAGGCGTTGACGATGAGCGGCTGCCGTGGTGCGCGGCGATAACGGCGGTGCTTTGCAGGGCTGAACCGTATTGGCGCACTAATTCTTCCTCGCCCCGGCGCGCTATATCGCCTGTCAGAAGCAGCGACTTGCCGCCCGCCGTACTCACGCGCAACACACAGGAGGCATCGTTGTCCCGCCGCCCCTCTGCCAGATTTGGCGGCGCGAGAAGGGTGAAATCCACTGCATCCCATTGCCAATGCAGGCCCGCGGCGCAGGGCGTCCCGCGTATGGGCGTCAATTGCATGTGCGGGTTCCATTGGTTGGGTGTGGGCGGTTCTGGCGTATCGTCCGTGCCGATGCCCGCCATGATTTCTTTTATTTCGATTCCTAACCGCACGCTTTCTAGCCCGCCCGCATGGTCGGAGTCATCGTGCGAGATGAGCGCGGCGTCGAGCCGCTTGACTCCGATAGCCCGCAGATAGGGCAAAACGATGCGCCCGCCCGCGTCGCTTTCTTCCCCATAAAGCGGGCCAGTATCGTAGAGCATATCGTGGTGCGCCGTTTGGAGATGCACGGCCAGCCCTTGCCCAACGTCCAGTACCGCCGCCCGGAATTCGCCGGGGGCGGGGCGCGGCGGCTGCCACAGAAAAAAACCGCCCAATACCGCCAGTGCCATGAGGCGTCCCGGCGTACCACGCGGCAAAATGAGTTGGACGGTTGCGGCCGTTGCGCACAGCAGCAGCCATGTCGGCGGCAAGGGAATGTCGTGTAGCGCAACCGGGAACGCCGCGAGCCATTGCAACGCCGTCATCATCCCGCTGATAAGGGTATGCGCCAATTCCAGTAGCCATACGGCGGGAAAAATCGCCGCAACCAACGCCATTGGCGCAATAGCGAAACTCACCATTGGAATCGCAAAAGCGTTCGCAAAGGGCGAGGCCAGTGAGAAACCCTGAAACAGCGCGGCGAGTACGGGAATCGTGACTAGCGTAATAGCCAGTTGCAACCGCGCCGCCGCCCGCCAGCCGCGTAAGGGCAAGACGCGCCCGCCGAGCGCCAGCGCAATCACCGCCACGGCGCCAAATGAAAGCCAAAATCCCGCCGTAAGTACCGCCCACGGGTCAACCGCCAGCACGGCAAACAAGGCCAGCGCCAGCACATTGCGCATGGCGGTTTCGCGCCGAGAAACGAGGCACAGCGCCATAACGGCTAACATGACAAGGGCACGTTGCGCCGGAATGCCCAAACCCGATAACACGGCATACGCGCTGGCGGCCGCCAGCCCCGTTACCGCGCCAACCATCCGCGCCGGACAACGGAGCGCCAGCCTTGGCAGACGGCGCCAAACCAGCATGCAAAGCCCGCCTGCCGCGAGTGCCACTAAAGAGACGTGCAACCCTGAAATGGCAACGAGATGCGAGACTCCGGTCCGGCGCAACGTTTCCCACTGTTCTTTTTCGATGGCGTTTTGCTCACCCACCGCCAACGCCACCAAGATGCCCCGGTAAGGCGCGTCCGGCAAAGCCGCCTCAAACTGCCGGCGGATACGCGCCCGCAGACGGTGGACGCGGCTCATCCATCCAATGCTTTCCACATGAAGCCGTCGCCCGCCGCCCCGGACAGTGCCTGTTGCCCGCACGCCCCGTTCCAACAGCCACGCCTCAAAATCAAACACCCCGGGCACGGCCGCCCCATGCGGCTTTTTTAAGCGCACTGGCAGGCGCCAGCGTTCGCCCGGTTGCAAATTGGGTAAGGGTTCTGACGACTCCGCGCCGCGCTTTTGGAACCAAGAAAGCTGTACCCGATGCGGTATACCGGACTGAATCGCCTCCCCTTCTGCCCCAAGCGCGTGAGCTTGCTCAATCTCAAAGACAAAGCGCACCCCCTCGCCGCGCACATCAGGCAATGACGACACCGTACCTACCAATATCAGGTCATGCCCTTCAAAGCGGGCATCCAGCGCGTCCGCTATCCGAATATCGGCCCGCCAAGCCGCCCACGCATAACCCAAGACAAACGCCGCCGCCCAGCAAACAAGCCGTGATACTCCCCGCCGCCTGGAGACTGACCCCGGATTTCTAAAAATGATAACGGCAAGCGCGATAACTGCTACCAACCCGCCATAGGCCGACCAAAACGGCAAATCTGCCGCCCTTTGCAAACAGCAAACGCCCAAGAGTATGCCAAACACAATTCCGCACATTCCCGTGATGATGCCAATGCCATCCATCCGCCGCAAGTCTACTTAACGTCAGAAACGTACCGCGCCAAACGCGCCCCCTCACGCATCAACACGAAACACACGGAATGTCGTACCCTTGGCACTTTTGCGAACCGTCAAAATTTCACGGAGGTTGTTCAGATGAACGAGCAAATAGCATCCCTGATGAAATCACTCAACGAGACTGTCGGCATTCTCGACGACATCGTCTGGGGGCCTTACGTCCTCATCCCCCTGCTGCTCGGCGTGGGCATGATACTCACCGTTGCCCTGCGATGCCTGCCTTGGCGGGAGTTGCCGCATGCCTTTGCCACGATGTGGCGGGGAAGGCGCCACCACCCAGACCACCAAGGGGAAATCACGCCTTTCCGGGCGCTCATGACTTCGCTCGCGGCCACTATCGGCACGGGCAATATCGTCGGCGTAGCCAGCGCCATCCTGATGGGCGGCCCCGGCGCAGTGTTCTGGATGTGGGTAACAGCGGCTTTCGGTATGGCGACCAAATTCTGCGAAGCCACGCTTGCCGTCAGATACCGGGAAGTCACGCCGGACGGCAAGTTTGTGGGCGGCCCGATGTACTACATCAAAAACGGCCTCGGGGCAAACTGGAAATGGCTGGCGACAGTTTTCGCCATCTTTGGCACCGTGGCCTCTTTTGGTATTGGCAACATGACCCAAACCAATTCGGTCACGGAAAACGTAGTCAATCTATCCCTATCGGTATTTGGTTTTAACTTAGATCCCAAAATCGTCGCCGTCGTCCTGTTTGTCTTAGCCGGCGCGGTTTTGATTGGGGGCGTTAAGCGGATTGGCGCAGTCGCGGGAACACTGGTCCCATTTATGGCGGTCATCTATGTTATCGGCGGCCTCATCATCCTTATCTTTAATGCCGACAAAGTTCCCGCCGCTTTTGCGCTCATTTTTAAGAGCGCCTTCACAGGGCAAGCCGCTGTGGGCGGTTTTGCGGGGGCGGCACTGGCTGAAGCCATCCGCTTTGGCGTAGCCCGCGGCCTTTTCTCCAATGAAGCCGGTATGGGCAGCGCCCCCATCGCGCACGCTACGGCCATTGTTAAGCATCCGGTCAAACAAGGTTTGCTAGGCATGCTGGATCCTTTCTTGGATACCATCATCGTCTGCACCATTTCCGCGCTGGTCATCCTTGTCTCCGGGCAATGGATGGAACCCGGCATGCGCGAAGCGGGCAAGGCCACGTTAACGGCCGTGTCTTTCAACAGCGCCATGCCCGTTGCCCATGCAGGCACGTGGCTCGTCACGACGGGCCTTGTACTGTTTGCCTTCTCTACCGTTCTGGGGTGGTGCGTCTACGGCGAACGCTGCGTGATTTACCTCTTTGGCCACAAAGCCGCGCTGCCGTTCAGAATCATCTTTACGCTGGTGGTGCCGATTGGCGCGTTGTCCAAAGTGGATTTGGTATGGAATCTCGCCGACCTGTTCAACGGCTTGATGGCCATTCCCAATCTTGTGGCCTTGGTGCTGTTGCTCCCGGTGGTTATCAAGCTCACGAAGGACTACTTCAGCGACCCTAAAAACGCGGACGCTTACGAAGAAGAAAATTAAGGCTTCGCAAAAATAAAAAACGGGGGCGGATATTCATAACTGCCCCCGTTTTTTATTGCCTTAAGACCGTCACAAAACATAAAGGGGGAGGTTAGCGGTTTTAGCGATAACCCGGCTTTGGTAAGCTAGCCTTGTTTTTCATGTGGAGGTTCCCATGTTTCGCACTCTTTGCCTGTTTTCCCTGCTGTGTCTCACCGCCTGTACCCAAAATCAATTAACGGCAAACAGCCCTGCGGCTCCGTTGCCAGAGCCGATAGCATCGGAACGCTTATTTGGGGTGGAATGGCATCTAAAAGAAATGGCGCAACCTCCTAGTGACGATTCTGTCTTGCCGGAAAAACTTTTGATTCGTTTTTCAGCCGACGGAAAAGTATCTGGTTTCGCAGGCTGCAACCTTTTTTCCGGCTCTTTTGAAAATGCCCCGGAAGGCATGATGACCTTTGGGCAGATGGCCGCAACCCGCCGTTTTTGTGTGCAAGGCATGAAAACAGAATATGCTTTTTTCAGGCATCTCGAAGCGGTTAAGTTTTGGAAACTGGAGGCCGTCAAAGGAGAAAACG
>JAIRPB010000202.1 GCA_031257305.1 Azoarcus sp. | reverse complement strand
CCGCGCCGCAGGGCGCTACGAATAGAAGAAAAACCGCTCAACGGGCCATTGCGGTGAGTCCGGCGGATGCAAAAAAAGCCCCACACTCTATCGATACACCCCCTTCCTGCCCCGTTTTTCACGGGATAGAAATCATGCAGCCCGTTTATACTCTGCGCACGTTTTTCTACCACTGCCATTCACCAAGGAACACTCATGCCCCACAATGCCCAACAACTTTTTAGCGCCCGCTATGGCGATGCCTCCCTACCCGCCCCGGCGGCTTGGTCGTCTGTTATCGAACACCTGCTTAACCACCGTTCAGTACGCGCCTACCTGCCCGACCCCGTGAGTGATGACCAACTCGCCGCTATCGTCGCGGGCGCACAGTCAGCATCGAGTTCGTCCAACTTGCAAGTGTGGAGCGTGGTCGCGGTACGCGACCCGGCGCGGCGGGCAAAACTGGCTACGCTTGCCGCCGGACAGTCTCACGTTGCCGATGCGCCCTTGCAATTGGTGTGGATTGCCGACCTTGCCCGTCTGGAACTTCTCACCCAAACCAACCAACGTCCCAGCGGGGCGCTTGATTATTTCGAGGCTTTCCTAACCGCCGCGATTGATGCGGCACTGGCCGCGCAAAACGCCGCCGCCGCCGCAGAATCGCTCGGTTTAGGCGTGGTTTTTATCGGCAGTATGCGTGACAAACCGGAAGAGGTGGCCAAGCTGCTGGAACTGCCGCCCAAAACCGTTGCCCTGTTTGGCCTGTGCGTAGGCAAACCCAATCCGGCACAGCCCGCAGACATCAAACCGAGGCTGCCCCAATCCGTGGTCCTGCATCATGAGCGGTATTCGCTTGACGCACAAAAACCGGGCATTGAAGCCTATAACGCGGCGATGGCCCGTTTTTACGAACAGCAAAAAATGAACGTGCGCGGCACTTGGGCCGTGCACTCGTCCAAGCGTGTCGCGGGACCAGAATCCCTCTCGGGCCGTGACAAACTGGTTGAAGCCTTTCGTGCGCGCGGGTTTGCGCTGAAGTAGAGTCAAAAAGCCGGCAGACGGGGTTTTTCTGTCTGCCGGCAAGCGTTTGCCCGCATTTTGGATGTGCCGCCATGCCCGAATATGAAGATTTCCAAGTTCTCGTCATCGTCAGCGACCCAAAACTACGCGCACAATTGCGCACCATGCTGCCTTCATTTGGGTTTGCCACGGTGCATTTCGCCGTATCCGCGCATACCGCCCTGCGCCACTTGCGGGCACGCCACTACGAAATGATTCTTTGCGATTACGCGCTCGGCGACGGGCAAGACGGCCAGCATCTTCTTGAGGACCTCCGCCAGCACGACATCATTTCCAGCGACACGCTATTCGTAATGATTACCGCTGAACGCAATTACGAACGTGTTGTCGGAGCCGCCGAACTGCTGCCTGACGACTACATCCTCACGCCGCTTGCCCCCGGCGCGCTGCAAACCCGCCTCACGCGAATCATGGCTAAGCGCGATGCTTTTCTCCCCGCTTGGCAACTGGCCGCTATCGGCGACTGGCTTGGCGCAATCGAATACTGCCTAGAAGCGGAAATCTCCCACCCGCAATATCTCATTGACTTTCACCGGCTCGAAGCCGGGTTTTACATTGCCGCCGGCCAAATTGACGAGGCCGAAATCATTTACAGGCAACTCGCCGATAGCCAGCACATCCCTTGGGCGCAACTCGGCTTGGCCCGCTGTCTGGCGTTCAAAAAAGACTACGCCGCCGCCGACGCCCTGCTCTCCAGCGTGATTGCCGACAATGATAATTTCATGGCCGCTTACGACCTTCTCGCCCGTGTCCGCGCACAAAACGGGCAAAGCAAAGCCGCATGCGAAGTGCTGCATACCGCCATCGAACGCTCGCCTTACCGGCTAGGGCGCCAGCGCCGGCTTGGCGAACTGGCGATGGAAGCAGGCGATGCCCCTGCCGCCGAAGCCGCCTTGAGCGAAGTCGTCCGCCAAAGCGCCCATTCCGGCTTCCGCGACCCTGAAGACCATGTGCGGCTTGCCCAAGCACAACTGGCGCAGAACAAAACCGAAGCCGCCCGCAAAACCATCAGCGACATCGAACGCAGCCTAGGCGGCCAGTCCAACGCCGCGCTGTGCAAGGCACTGGCAAACGCGATGCTCCACGCGCACACCGGCCAAGAAGAAGAAGCGCAAGCCGAACTCAGCGCCGCCGCCAGCCTTGCCGGAGCAGGCGCGCCTCTTTCACCGGGGCTTTCCCGCGAACTCATCAAAGCGTGTTTCGACCACGACATGCTGGCCGCAGGCCATGACGTTGTCTCAAACACCCTACGCGCCACCGGCGACGAACCCACCGTCAGCGCCCTACGGGACCTGCTCCAGTCACGCGGCCTAGAACTGCTCTCGCAAACCATTGAGCAAAACGTTCAAGAAGAAGTCCGCAACCTCGTCAAAGCCGGCGCCGAAAAAGCGCGTTCCGGCGATTACAAAGGCGCGGTCGATGCCATGCTAGACGCCGTGCGCCAAATGCCCGGCCATCCCGTTGTCCTATTCAACGCCGCGCTCGCCCTGCTCCGCCACATCGAACATCACGGCTGGAGCAGCGCCCTCGCCACCCAAGCGCGCGGCCTCATCGACCGCGCCCGCGCACTAGACCCCGCCAACGGCCGCCTTGCGACGCTGGCTGAATACATGCACATGCTCATCACCCGAAACGGAATCGTCGCCGACGACCTCGCCGCCCCCGTGCGGCGTCGGGCAGCTAGGTAAACAACGCCTCATTTTGGGACGTTTTTCTCCGTGCCAAATTCGTTACGCTAGAAATAGCACGACAATCCACTCCCCTTGAAACCCTTCCCTCCGTACCCATATCAAAAAGGCAGACGCCTCTCGTTGGCCATTGCTGCCGCAGAGGCGGATAAACCAACCGCTAACAAGGAGACTTCACATGAGCAATATCACCCATCCGCTTGACGACTTTTTCCGTGGCTTTTTCGTTCGCCCGGTGGAATATGGCGGCGCT
>JAIRPB010000181.1 GCA_031257305.1 Azoarcus sp. | reverse complement strand
TAAGATAATTTTCGATAACGCGCCTCGCATTGTTCAAGGTGATGGGCGCATCCTGGATACCGACAACCCAGAGAAGAAGCGCCCCCGACGGTATGCGGATGAAGGTTGCCTGCCCCGGGCTGGCTTTAGCAAGGCTCCCAAGTATTTCAAACGGGAGCTGTTCCGCCGGCTTCGTGCCTGAATTCTCAACAAATGGCATCTTCTGTTCCTTGAGCCAGTCTTTGAGCGCCTGTATGTTGCCGCCCGCCTGCACCCGCGCATGGACTTCATCGAACCGTTCCGGGGGAACTTGGATATTAATTTCTTGGAGGGTATAAACACGCCGCTCGGCAAAAAGCGCCGGGTTTTTGTCGAAATAATCCTTTATCTGCTGGTCTGTTGGGCGCGGCGCACCGTTCATCACCTGCTCGCTGTAGGCACGCGCAAGAATCTCACGCCGGGAAAGGTCTATCATCTGTTGGACTTTCGGATTCCGGTCCAGCTTGTTTTCTTTGGCTTTTTGCAGGAACAGTTCTTGGTCGATGAGGCGTTCAACGACTGCCGACCTCGCCCTATCTATCTGATCAGACGGGATGTTTCCGCCACGCGATGCCACTAGGGTATCAAACTGGGTATCGATTTGGTGGACGGTGATTTCCTCTTTGTTGACCTTAACAGCCACCTGGGAGGCAGGTTTGCTGGACTCTTCCTTTGAACCACAGCCGGCGAGTGTTCCGACTAACAAAGCCGCGACGCACGACGCGGCAACAACACGGCGAACTGAACAAGACATAGTCGTCCCAATAAGTGACTCTGGTTAAAAATCATGGCTAAGCGTATCAGGATGGTATCCGTCCCGCCAAAACAGCCGGGATAACAGAACCGATTCGCTCCGCGGCCACCATCCTATATCATAACCAAACAAAAAGCCCTCCCCCCAAGGTTCTCAGAAGGTAATACTTCCTGAAAGGAACACGGAGTGTGCGCGATAGTCGTAGATTTTCTCTTTCGCGTCACGCTTTTCGTTCTGATAACCAAGCGCGATGCTGGCAGAGGGTACGGGCAAATACTGTAGAGTGGCTCCGTAGGATAAAGTTTTGGCATCCCTTGGATGATAATAGGTGCCTGGCGTAACCTGGCCGGCATCACCGCCATAAGTGCGCTTGAGATACTCGCCGCTAACACCTAGGCGGACTTTCTGGGTAATCACCCAAGTGGGCCGCAGAGACCAGCCCTGTGTCACGGCGTAGTTTGAAACGGCATCTTGGTCCGCGCCCACTTCACGCCGCCAAGAAAGGTCGATAACCGCTTTTCCGGTCGGCACCCAATGGAATTCGATTTTGCCCATCAAACCGTTGAAATCCCGGTTGGACGCCAAATCGTATTTACGCTGTGTGTAGCCCGCATAACCATTGAGTTGTGTGACGTCGGACAGCTTCCACTGCCCAGAAAGCCGTACATCGCGTTGCGACCAGTCCCGCAGGGATGTTTCCCCGGGCGCTAACTCGGACTTTTTCGCCCGGTTAGAATATTGGCCCTCTTCCCCACGGAAGCTCAGCACGATGCGGTTCCCGGTAGAGGGGCGATAAGTGAAGTTAACGCTTGCTTCCTGCGCGTCGTATTTGTCATATTCGCGCAATTTGTCGCGGTAATCATTGCGGACATCAGAGAAACCCAACCCCACGGCCCAATCTGGATGCCACCAATAATCAAGGCTAAACCTTGCGCGGCCTAACTGGCGCATCACCCGTTTCTGGTCAACGGAGTTGGTGGTGTAAGTGTTGCTAAAACCAACGAACGATTCGCCATAGCTATAGCCGAGGACACCGCTTAAGCGGTCGCCAATCCGCCAGTTCCACTGCGCGTTCGCATCGCCGCCTGTATTGGTAAGGTTTTTATGGATAGCGTAAAAACTGCGGCTTGCAGAAACCCCGGCATGGAAGCCCTGCCGGCTAAGTTCCTTGTCAAAATTGACGCCGATTTTAGTAACAGACACGGTGTCGCTCCGCTTTCCTTTCGGCGCATCAACACCGTTCGGCAGACGGTACAGGTTGCTATCCCTCATCACGGTTTCCGATGCCGTGAAACTGAACGGATTTTTGGAATCATCTTCTTGCGCGGCAGACGGAGCCGCATATCCACCCATACATGCCGCCAAACAACCTGCCAGTACGGCGAGGCCGCGTTGTTTTCTGTTGTCCATGGAACAAAATCCCTGTTTCAATGTTAGAAATCAGATGCCGGCAACACCATACACGATTTACGCTACAAATTGGCTGACGAAACCCTCCCCGCCAATCGCCCCGCCCTGATTACTTCGGTAATGTTGCACGAAAGATACTCAAAAATACCAACATCAATCTCTGCGCTAAAGGAAACCTAAACGTATTTTTTCGGAAAAATTACAGGCATAAAAGCATTTTTTGTCTGTAATAATGAACCGACACAAGGCTTTCACGGTCTCTGTAGTATAAAACCCGTATATATCATCTTTCAGATTTCCTCTTTACCCCCCATAATAGGCGCGATGCCCCAACAAGAACGTAGCAACCGCTATCTAAAAAATAATCTGCTCAGGCGAGCGAATTTCACGCTAAGCACTGCCGCAGAGGCGTTTTTATATCCCATAGTTATTCTTTTAACCCTCCTGCTAATTGCTGTCTATCATGACGGTGTAATTGAACCCAACTATGTTGTTCTAGGAACGTTATCGTTTGCTGTCACATTTCCCGGCGAAGTCACGTTTCATGATAGCCGCCTCCGGGTACTAAGAAAACTGTTAACCAATTGGTTATTATTTGTTTTTCTCATGGGGGCTTTTGGCCTAGCCACCAGCTACATCAAGCATTTCAGTATAGAAATACTGCTTGCTTGGGTCATTGTTACCCCTATTGCATATATAGTCACGTATTTCATTTTAAGGGCGACGCTTCCAAACATCATTTCCCTGTTTGGCAACCAACGTACCGCCGTCATTGTTGGCGTCAACGATATTGGCATCTGCCTTGCGCAGCAGTTCCAAGATGACCCCTGCCTCGGCGCACAAGTCCTCGGCTTTTTCGATGACCGGGGCATAGGCCGTATACCGGCTGAAATACCCGCGCCCATAAAAGGACGCCTCTCTGACTTGCCTGAATACGTCAGCCAGAACCACGTCGATACCATCTATCTGGCGCTACCGATGGAAGCGCAGCCGCATATCTTGAACTTGCTGGACAGCCTCAAAGACACGACGGCATCCATTTACTTTGTCCCAGACATCTTCATCACCGACCTCATCCAAGGCCGGTTCGATAGCGTCGGCAACATGCCGGTCGTCGCGGTCTGCGAAACCCCTTTTACGGGTTTCAACGGCTTCATCAAGCGCACATCCGACATCGTGCTCTCCATTATCATCCTGTTGCTGCTGTGCCCGTTAATGCTGGTTCTAGCCGCTGGCGTCAAGCTCACTTCCCCCGGCCCCGTCATTTTCAAGCAGCGCCGCTACGGACTCGACGGCAAGGAAATCCTCGTCTACAAATTCCGGTCGATGACGGTCTGCGACGATGGCGAAATCGTCAAGCAGGCGATGAAAGACGATGACCGCGTGACTTGGTTTGGCGCTTTCATCCGCAAAACATCTCTGGACGAACTGCCGCAGTTCGTCAACGTGCTTC
Source organism: Azoarcus sp. (assembly GCA_031257305.1). Taxonomy (GTDB): domain Bacteria; phylum Pseudomonadota; class Gammaproteobacteria; order Burkholderiales; family Rhodocyclaceae; genus WRNU01. The sequence continues at coordinate 22,416 of JAIRPB010000181.1, read as the reverse complement.
AAGGGCGGATGAGTATCGTCGGTCCGCGCCCGCATGCCGTCGTGCACAACGAAATTTACCGTAAGGCCATCAAGGGTTACATGATTCGCCACAAAGTCAGGCCCGGCATCACAGGCTGGGCACAAATCAACGGCTACAGGGGCGAAACAGAAACCATCGACAAAATGGAAAAGCGCATCGAGTACGACCTCGAATACCTTCGCAACTGGTCGGTAAACTTAGATTTTTGGATCATCGCCAAAACCGCGCTGCTCGTCCTGACCGACCGAAACGCCTATTAGCAAACCGGAAACCGGATTAGACGGATGACAGTATCCGTTCCAGCGCGAAGAGCAGCAATATAACGAATGCTGAAACGAGGCCAATACGGAAAAGATTCCAAGCCCGCCTCTTATGCTGTGCAGAACCGGTCAGCATCCATAGCACTAGCGAGACACCAATCCCTAAGCACAGCAACAACACCAAAACACGCGCCAACACCATGAGGAACCGCCTTCAGAACGCCAGCAACGGCGATTCGTCGGCAAGTTGGCGAACGACAGCCGCAGGGGCGGGCTTTTTGTCATCGAAACTGACAATTTCCCAAGCGGTGGAATCTTCAAGCAATATCCGTAGCAGACGGTTATTAAGCGCGTGCCCCGCCTTGTGCGCTGTATAGGCCGCTAACAAGGGATGCCCGCAAATGTAAAGGTCGCCGATAGCGTCGAGCACCTTGTGCTTGACGAATTCGTCGGCGTAACGCAACCCCTCGGCGTTGAGCACACGGTGTTCGTCAACAACGATTGCATTTTCAAGGCTACCGCCCAAGGCAAGCCCGTTAGCCTGCATAAACTCTACATCCTGCATAAACCCGAAAGTCCGTGCCCTAGAGACATCACGCACGTAAGAGTCTTTGGCGAAGTCGATTTCCACTTCAGTAGACGTTGAGTCAACCGCAGGGTGGTTAAAAATAATGGAAAACTGTAGCCGGAAACCGTCGTAGGGAGAGAGGCGCACAAGTTTGTCCTCTTCGCGGTATTCCACGGTTTTTTTGACGCGAAGGAATTTCTTGGGCGCGGGCTGTTCCACGATGCCCGCCGACTGGAGCAGAAAAACAAAGGGACCCGCACTGCCATCCAAAATGGGTATTTCCGGGGCGTCGACCTCAATATGAAGATTGTCAATGCCCAGCCCGGCCAGTGCTGACATTAAGTGTTCGATGGTACCGACTTTGTGGCCGTTTTTTTCAAGCCCTGAACACAGCCGGGTATCACAGACCGAATAGGGGTCAACAGGCAATTCAACGGCCGGTTTAACGTCAACGCGATAAAAAATAATGCCGGTATCCACATTCGCCGGGCGCAGGACAAGATTAACCTTACGGCCGCCATGCAAGCCGACACCTGTTGCGGTGACGACGGATTTAAGTGTGCGTTGCCTAATCACGTTTTATTTTCGATTAGAAGTTTTCACGAGACTATCACGACATCAGAAATTCACGAAGAACGCTTACCGCCCTCCCGCCCGGAATCGCCCAAGGGGGAAGAGCGATTCCGCGCCAGCGGGAGAGCGGCCATGCGTTTTTCCAGGAACCTCTCTCCGCAATTAGTCCGCCTGCTTCCGCAAGAAAGCAGGAATGTCATACGTACCGCTCCCTGCCATGCTTGAGCCACCGATATTGCCGCCGCTACTGCCGCCGCTCATAGCCCTGCTCCCGCCACGGCCGCCGCGAACACGAAAAACGGTAGGTTCAGCAATACTTGCGCCCATGTCTTCGTCCATGCCGCCCGCCGGCCCACGGAACGCCCCATAGGTGCCCGTAGCAACAGCAGCAATGGGAGGGGGAACCGCCCGGACGGGTCTCTCCCTCTGTTCTTGCCGTGATGGGATGCGCGTTGTTTGTTCCTTGCGCGGGGAACCCAAGCCAGTCGCCACCACGGTGACACGCAAACGGTCCTCCATGCTGTCGTCAAATACAGTGCCGTATTTGACGAAGGCTTCCTGCGCGGCAAATGCCTGCACGGTATGCACAGCTTCTTTCACTTCAGCCAGTTTCAGCGAACCCTTGGCAGCAGTGATGTTGATGAGCACACAACGCGCACCAGACAGTTCAGTGCCTTCAAGCAACGGGCTGCCCACGGCCTGTTCAGCGGCAATCCGCGCACGGTCCACCCCGGCGGCTTCGGCGGACCCCATCATAGCGCGGCCCATTTCGCCCATTGCCGTGCGCACGTCTTGGAAGTCGACATTGACTAGGCCCGGCGCGTTGATGATTTCGGAAATACCGCCAACCGCCTTGCAAAGCACGTTGTCAGACGCACGGAAGCACTCCTCGAACGTGGCATCGTCGCCGTAGACTTCAAGCAGCTTGTCGTTCAGCACAACGATGAGCGAATCCACATAGCGGCTTAGTTCCTCAATACCGCTTTCAGCGACAGGCAGACGGTTCTCAAAACCGAAAGGTTTAGTGACAACGGCCACGCAAAGAACGCCAAGTTCCTTGGCAATTTCAGCGACCACGGGCGCCGCGCCCGTACCGGTTCCGCCGCCCATGCCCCCGGTAATAAAAACCATGTGCGCATCAGAGAGCGCCTCGGCAATTTTGTCATGCGATTCTTGCGCCGCCGCACGGCCCGCTTCTGGCTTGGAACCCGCACCTAGCCCGCTTGTGCCGAGTTGGATACGAACGGGCGCAAGACACCGCGCCAGAGCTTGCGCATCGGTGTTGGCCACGATGAAATCGACGCCTTGCACCCCTTCGCGCACCATGTGGTCCACAGCGTTGCCGCCGGCGCCCCCCACACCGATCACTTTGATGATGGTCCTACCGCTCAGTGACCGTTGTTCTTTTTCAACAATTTCAAACATTTGCCTCAGCTCCTGGAAAGAGGTCTAACTTACGGGGAATTCCCCCTTGGCTGCTGCTCCGCAACAACCGCCAAAATGTGAAGTGGTGCATTACACCACATCCGTCATGCCCTGTTCTGGCATTTTTTTAATCCCCCGTGTTGAGCCATTTTCAGCCGACGGGACTCGTTCCCGTTAGGCGTAGATGACCTTAAAAATTGCGCCCGAACCAATCTTTCAAGCGCCCCCAAAATTGTTTCACGCCGCTGGTATCCCGTGCCTGCATACCGCGCCGCCGCTGTGCCGCGCCTTCCATGACCAGTCCCATCGCCGCCGCGTATTGCGGATAACGAATCACGTCAGCCAACGCTCCCTCGTAGAGCGGCGCGCCAACCCGCACCGGCAGATGAAAAACTTCCTCGCCCAACTCCGCCATACCCGGCATCAACGAAGCACCGCCGGTCAGGACAATGCCCGATGAAAGCAGGTTCTCGTAACCGCTACGGCGCAGTTCAAGTAGCACGAAATCGAAAATTTCAGATACCCGAGGCTCAATAACATTCGCCAAAGTCTGGCGTGTCAGTTGCTTCGGCGGGCGGTCCGCAACACCGGGGACTTCAATCCTTTCGCTTGGGTCGACCAAGGCATGCATGGCCACGCCAAGCTGTATTTTGAGTTCCTCGGCTTCAGCCGTCGGTGTGCGGAGAGTCATGGCGATGTCGTTCGTTACTAAGTCGCCCGCCACCGGAATCACTGCGGTATGGCGGATTGCGCCTTGTGTAAACACGGCGATGTCCGCCGTGCCGCCACCAATATCAACCAAGCATACGCCGAGTTCTTTTTCGTCCTCGGTGAGCACGGCATAGCTTGAAGCCAGCGGCTGCAAGATGAGATCCATCACTTCAAGCCCGCAGCGCCGCACGCACTTCACCACGTTCTGCGCCGCCGATACCGCGCCGGTCACGATATGCACCTTGACTTCGAGCTTGACGCCGCTCATGCCGATGGGTTCCCGGACGCCGCCCTGCCCGTCGATAATGAATTCTTGGGTGAGGATATGCAGGACTTGCTGCTCTGCCGGAATCGGCATCGCGCGCGCCACTTCAATCACCCGCTCTACGTCATATTGCGTGACTTCCTTATCCTTAATCGCCACCATCCCGTTGGAATTGAAACTCTTGATATGGCTACCCGCGATGCCGGTATAAAGGTCGTGAATTTTGCAGTCAGCCATCAGTTCAACTTCTTGAATCACACGCGAAATGGCATCAACCGTTGCCTCGATATTGACCACCACGCCGCGCTTTAGGCCGCTTGTCGGTTGCGTTCCCAAACCCACGACAGATAGCCGCCCGTCGGGCCTGATTTCAGCCACCATGCAGGTCACTTTCGTTGTCCCGATGTCTAAACCAACCACTAAGTCTTTGTATTCTTTGCTCATTTTCTGTTTATCTGCCCAGTTTCGCCGCTGTCTGCGGCATTGTTTTTACTTCCCGGTGTCAGCGCATAACCATTTTGATAGCGCAAATCAGCCAGCGCGATGTTCGCGCCAAGCCTTTTCTGCAATCCGGGCCATGCCGCGACGAAATCTTCTAAACGCACGTCAAGAGACGGGCGCTTCTGTTCAATGCCAAGAGGCGGGCATTCCTTCCCGCTATCTAGGCGGACATTCAGGGACGGGCATTCCTGCCCGCTATCCAGCACGATGGATAACCCGCTATCCGTCCAAAGCCGCCACGCGCCCCGTGGCGATAACTCAAGCCGGACGAGCTTTGCGCCCGTAGGACTCAATATTTTGGAGAACGCCTCATAGCGTTCCAGCACAGCCGGGGCAGAACCTTGCGGGCCAGAAAACTCTGGCATTTTTATGTCGCTTGACGCCGCAAATACATCGCCCTGCTGGCTGACAAGCCGGACATCGCCGCCGCCGTCACCCGTGTTTTTCCAATAGGCAACCGCCTGATATTCCTCAAGGCTCAATTCGAGCACATCCGGCCAGATGCGGCGCACTTCGGCACGCTGTACCCAAGGCAGTTTCTCAAAAGCCAGCCGGATTTCTTCAATCCGGGCCGTAAAGAAATTGCCGCGAATCGCCGTTCTGGCAACGTATTCGAGTTGCGCTTGCGTGACATGCGCGGGCGGGGCGTTCAACACCAGTTCGCGTAATGGGAAAAGCGGCTTTGAAAAAAGCGTCCAACTCATCAGCGCCCACCCCAGCACGGCAAAGGCAAAAAGAAACAGCCCGTCCGAGACCAAGTTGAGCCACTGCGGCTGATGCCACAACCCGCCCCGCTTATCAGGGCGGGTAGGCATCCTGCGCCTCACGGAAGGAGACTCGCGCCGTTCAGCCACAATGCGCTCCCTCAAGAATTTTCACGCACAACGCCTCAAAGGACATGCCGGCCTGACGGGCGGACATCGGCACAAGGGAATGCGATGTCATACCCGGCGCGGTATTGATTTCCAGAAAATAGTATTTGCCGTCCCCATCCATCAGAAAATCCACCCGCCCCCAGCCCGTTGCGCCCAGCGCCTGAAACGCTTTTTTTGCGCCGGCTTGGATTTCGGCGGTTTTAGCGGGCGATAGCGATGCCGGGCAAATGTAGCGGGTATCGTCCCGCAAGTATTTAGCCTCGTAATCGTAAAACGCCGTGGCCGGCTCAATTTTGACAATAGGCAGAACCTCTTCACCGAGAATGCCCACCGTATATTCGCCGCCCATAACGCCCTTTTCCGCCATAATCAGGCCGCCATGCTTGCGGGCGGACTCAAAGGCGTTTTTCAGCGTACCGGGCACCGTCACCATAAACACGCCGATAGAAGAACCTTCGTTCGCCGGTTTCACAAACAGCGGCAGGCCAAAGCGTTTTTCTATCGCGGCAAAGTCAGACCCCTCATCGAGCATTACGTATTCAGGGACAGGCAGCCCCACGGCCTGCCAGATAAGTTTGGTGCGGAACTTATCCATGCCAATCGCAGAAGCCATCACGCCGGGGCCGGTATAAGGGATGCCCATAATTTCTAGCGCCCCTTGAATGGAACCGTCCTCGCCATAACCGCCGTGCAGGGCGATGAACACGCGCTGAAAAGCCTTGAGCGCATCCAGCGGTTCTGAGGCCGGGTCAAACGCATGCGCGTCGATGCCTTGGCTTTTTAATGCCGCCAGCACGCCTTTGCCGCTGTTCAGCGACACTTCGCGTTCGCCGGAAGTGCCGCCCATTAACACCGCAACCTTGCCAAAATCCCGTTTTATTTCACTCATTTCAATTGACCTGAAGTTGGACGATTTTCTGGGGAACGCCGCCGATAGACCCCGCGCCCATCGTTAGCACAACATCGTCATCACGCACGGTTTCTACAATTTGCTGCGGCATGTCGGCAATGTTTTCAACAAAAACAGGCTCCACCTTGCCCGCGATTCTCAACGCACGGGCTAACGTGCGCCCGTCAGCGGCAACAATGGGCGCTTCTCCTGCCGCATAAACATCAGCCAGCAGCAGCACATCCACGCCAGAGAGCACTTTCACAAAATCCTCAAAACAATCGCGGGTGCGGGTGTAGCGGTGCGGCTGGAACGCCAGCACTAGCCTCCGCCCCGGAAACGCGCCCCGTGCGGCGGCTAATGTTGCCGCCATTTCTGCCGGGTGATGGCCATAGTCGTCGACGAGCGTAAAACTGCCGCCCGTGCGCAAAGCAATCTCGCCATAACGCTGAAAACGCCGCCCCACGCCTTTGAATTCTGCCAGCGCCTTGACAATAGCATCATCCGGCACTTGTACCTCGGTGGCTACGCCGATAGCGGCCAGCGCGTTAAGCACGTTGTGGTGTCCCGGCGCATTAAGCGTAATGGGCAGGCGCACATTTCTGGCGTCGCGCCTGACCACATCGAAAATCATGCGCCCGCCTTCCGCATAGATGTTTTCGGCATAAATATCCGCATCCTGCGAAAAACCGTAACGCATCACCTGTTTTGAGACCTGCGGCAAAATCTCGCGCACGTGCGGGTCGTCTTGGCAAAGCACCGCCACGCCGTAAAACGGCAAACGGTTAAGGAATTCGACAAACGTCTGTTTTAGCCGGCCAAAATCGTGCCCGTAGGTTTCCATGTGGTCGGCATCAATATTGGTGACAACTGAAACCACCGGGCTGAGATACAGGAATGAGGCATCCGACTCGTCAGCCTCTGCCACCAGAAAATCACCCGACCCCAAACGGGCATTCGCGCCCGCCGCGTTGAGCCGCCCGCCAATCACAAAAGTGGGGTCAAAACCGGCTTCGGCAAGAATGCTGGCAACAAGGCTTGTGGTGGTGGTTTTGCCGTGAGTCCCGGCAATCGCAATGCCTTGTTTTAAGCGCATCAGTTCGGCAAGCATCTGTGCGCGCGGCACAACGGGAATGCCAGCCAGATGCGCGGCTATCGCCTCCGGGTTGTCATCTTTGACGGCTGTCGAGACCACGACCGCATGCGCCCCCATCACATGCTTGGCCGCATGCCCGATAGCAATACGGATGCCTTGGTTTGCCAGACGCTCGGTTACGGCAGACGCCGCGAGGTCGGAACCCGAGACTTGGTAGCCCAGATTAGCAAGCACTTCGGCGATACCGCTCATCCCCGAACCGCCGATGCCCACAAAATGAATGTTCTTGACCTTATGTTTCATTTTTTGTTTGGCCTGTAAGTTCTTCGCATACGTCCGCTACGTCCATCGCGGCAAGCGGCCTTGCCAGCGCACGGGCATTCTCTGCCATGCTCAATAACTGATGGCGTCCGACATTCGACAGCAGTTCCACGAGGCTTTCCGGCGTTAAGGCGGACTGCGGTATAAACCAAGCGGCCTCGCGTGAAAAAAGAAAGTTGGCATTGACAGTCTGATGGTCATCCACCGCATAGGGGAAAGGCACCAATATGCTGGCAACCCCCACTGCCGTTAATTCAGCAATGGTCAGCGCCCCCGCCCGGCACAGCACGATGTCAGCCCCGGCATAAGCCGTTGCCATATCCGCGATGAAGGGGCGCAAATCACCTTCCACCCCTGCGGCGGCATAAGCGGCCCGCAGTGCGTCAATCTGTTTTTCGCCAGCCTGATGCGTCACCGCAGGGCGGCGTTCAGCGGGAATTATCGCCAGCGCGCGCGGGACCACGTCGTTGAGCGCCGCCGCGCCCAAACTGCCGCCCACCACCAGCAACCGCAACAAACCGTCGCGTCCCTCAAAACGCATCGCGGGCGGCGCGACGGCCACAATCTCGTCACGCACCGGGTTGCCCACCCAGCGCGCGCCCCGTAACGCATCCGGGAAACCCGACAGCACACGGGACGCAAAACGGGCCAGTACCTTGTTAGCCAAGCCGGCTACAGAATTCTGTTCGTGCAGCACCAAGGGAAACCCTCTCAATGCCGCCATCAGCCCAGCGGGAAAAGTAATGTAGCCGCCCAAACCCACAACGGCATCCGGGCGCACCCGGGACAGCACCTGCCATGCCCGCCAGCAGCCCCGCAGTAAGTTAAACGGCAGCATCAGCTTGCGAAGCAATCCCTTGCCGCGCAACGCGCCAAAACGCAACCATTCCATCCGGTAGCCATGCGGCGGCACAAGCCGCGCTTCCATGCCGTCCGGGTTCCCGAGCCAGACAACATCCCAGCCCCGCCCGCGCAGGCACTCGGCAATGGCAATGCCGGGGAAAATATGCCCGCCGGTCCCGCCTGCCATGACTAGCACCGTTTTCATGCGTTGCCTCCCCGTTTTAGCACCCGCGTTTCCCAATCAACGCGTAGCAAAATACCGAGAGCCAAACAATTGGCCAGCAAAGCGGAACCGCCATAGCTCATCAGCGGCAGGGTAAGCCCCTTGGTGGGCAACAGCCCCATATTCACGCCCATGCTGATAAACGCTTGAACGCCAATCCACAGCCCAATGGCTTGCGCGACCAGCCCGGAAAAATAGCGTTCAATCCGAATCGCTTCGCGCCCGATGATGAATGCCCGCTGTACCAGCACCCCAAACAGCCCAATGACAAAGAGCACACCGATAAAACCCAATTCCTCGGCAATCACCGCAAGCAAGAAATCGGTATGCGATTCGGGCAGATAGAAAAGTTTTTCGATACTGCCGCCCAGCCCCACGCCAAACCATTCGCCGCGCCCAAAAGCAATCAGCGCGTGGGTAAGCTGATAGCCATCCCCAAACGGATCCGCCCAAGGATTCATAAAGCCGGTGATACGCGCATACATATAGGGATGCGCCCAGATGAGGAGCACGAAACACACCAGCGCCACCACGCCTAACAGCAGAAAAACGCGGATGTTGACGCCGCCCAGAAAAAGAACGCCAAACGCAATCGTCGCCACCACGACAAACGCGCCAAAATCCGGCTCAAACAGCAAGAGGCAGCCCACAATCAGAATCCCTACCATCATCGGCAGAAAACCCTTTTTGAAGCTCCCCATTACATCGAGTTTGCGGACGGTGTAATCCGCCGCGTAGAGCGCCACGAAAAACTTCATCAATTCGGAAGGCTGCAAATTCACTGAACCCAGCGGCAACCAGCGGCGCGCGCCGCCTACTTTGTGGCCAATGCCCGGCACCAGCGTAATCGCCAACAACACGATGCCAAGCAGAAACAGCCCAAGCGCCATGCGCTGCCATATCACCATCGGCACACGGAACGCTACCAACCCCGACACCACGCCCACGGCCAGAAACATGATGTGCCGGATAAGGAAGTAATCCGCCTGATGACCCGTAAAGGCACTGCCTTCAGCCGTTGCAATGGAAGCCGAATAAACCATCACCAAACCTAGCGCAAGCAAGATAGCCGCAGGCCATGCCAGCACTGGGTCAATCTCGCTCACCGGCACACGCGGCTTGGCAAGACGCCCCACCGTGCGGGCGGCAATGCCATCACTGCGGTTTGCGCCCCATCCTCCGAAACCTTTTTTTAGAACGCCGGCAAGGTTCATTGCCCACCTCCCGGCAAAGTACGGACAGTGCCGATGAACACTTCAGAGCGGTGCGCGTAGTTCTTGAACATATCCCAGCTCGCGCAAGCGGGCGAAAGCAACACGCAGTCGCCATCCCTCGCCCGCTCTGCGAGCCAGCGCACGGCATCAGGCAAATTGGCAAAAGAAGCCGTGGGAACGCCGCACCCCGCGATGGCCTCGCCAATCATTGCGCCGTCCCGCCCAATCAGCGCCACAGCGCGGCCATGATGTTTTAATGCCTCTTTAAGCGGCGCGAAATCCTGCCCCTTGCCGTCCCCGCCTAACACAATGGCCACAGGCCGCCCCATCCCTTGGATAGCGGCAAGCGTTGCCCCAACATTGGTTCCTTTGGAATCATCGACGTAAAGCACCCCGCCGATTTCCGCTATAGGCTCAACCCGGTGCGCCAAGCCCTTGAAAGTCTTGAGCGCGGGCAATACTTGTTCAGCATTCACCCCCGCCGCACGGCACAAAGCCAGCGCGGCCATCACGTTAGCGGCGTTGTGCAGTCCTTTGATGGGCAAATCATCAAGCGAAATCAAACGCTCTTTCCCAAAACAAATAACGTTGTTCTCAATGCCGTAATGTCCGTTGCGCGGGGCCGCCGTCAGCCCGAATGTAACAAGCCCCACGCCGCATCCGCCCAACCCTAGGCTGTAATCATCATCACGGTTGAGGACGCGCACAGCGTTCGGGTTCTGAAAAATACGCGCCTTGGCTTGGGTGTAGTCGCTCAACGAGTCGTAGCGGTCAAGATGGTCTTCGCTAATATTGAGCACCGTCGCCGCACGGGCATTGAGCCGGTGCGTAGTTTCAAGCTGAAAACTGGAGAGTTCCAGTACCCAGACTTTGGGCAACCACCCCTCAGCCCGCGCCGCCATGAGCGCATCCAGCAACGAGGGCGAAATGTTGCCGCATGCCACGGCTTCCACCCCCGCGCCATTTAACAGATGCGCGGTCAGCGCCGTTGTGGTGGTTTTGCCGTTTGAACCGGTAATAGCCAATACGCTGGATGCCGGCGCAAATTCGCGGATGGCATCAGAGAACAAATCCACTTCAGAAATAAGCGGAATTTTTTGGGCCGCTTCGGCAATCTCTTGGGTTGCCTTAGATACGCCGGGTGAAAGCGCAATCGCTTCCATCCCCTCGAATACTTCTGCCCTAAAGGGGCCGGCAATCACTTCAATGTCGGGCGCAAACGCCGCCAGCGCGTCACGGTTGGGCGGGTTTTCGCGGCTATCGGCCACGCGCACGGCCGCGCCTTGGCTGTGAAGCCATTTCGCCATAGCCAGCCCGGATTCGCCAGAACCAATAACGAGGAAGCGTTTGCCCGTGAGTTTCACCGTTATCTCAACTTCAAGGTTGATAGCCCAAAGAGCACCAACATAAGGGTGACAATCCAAAAACGCACCACCACTTGCGTTTCTTTCCAACCGCTCTTTTCGTAATGGTGGTGTAGCGGGGCCATCAGCAAAATCCGCCGCCCCTGCCCGTATTTTTTCTTGGTGTACTTAAACCAAGAAACCTGCAACATCACCGAGAGCGTTTCCATGACGAACAGCCCGCCCATGATGAAAAGCACGATTTCCTGACGCACGATAACCGCCACGGTACCTAACGCCGCGCCCAGCGCAAGCGCCCCGACATCCCCCATAAACACTTCAGCCGGATAAGCGTTAAACCACAAAAAGCCCAGACCGGCTCCCATGATGGCGCCCAGCACGATGCACAACTCTTCCGCGCCTTTCACGAAGGGGATATTCAAGTAACCGGCAAAATTAACGTTACTGGTCACGTAAGCAAAAATGGCAAATGCGCCGGCAACCATCACCGTTGGCATAATGGCTAACCCGTCCAAGCCGTCAGTGAGGTTCACCGCGTTGGACGTGCCCACAATCACGAAATACGTCAGCGCGATGAACCCGGCCATACCAAGCGGAAAAACCGCGTCCTTAAAGAAAGGGACAAAAAGCTGTGTTTGCGCTTGATTGTCGGTTGAATAGGCCAAAAAAATGGCCGCGCCCGCCCCTAATACCGACTGCCAGAAGAATTTCCAACGGGCGGCTAAACCGTTCGGGTCGCGGAAAACAACTTTTTTCCAGTCGTCATACCAGCCCACGATGCCAAAACCCAACGTCACGATAAGCACTGTCCACACATAGCGGTTGGACAAATCAGCCCACAGCAGCGTTGTCAGCGCCACGGAAATCAATATCAAGATACCGCCCATCGTGGGCGTCCCCGACTTAACGCGATGCGTCTCCGGCCCATCGGACCGCACGGGCTGCCCGATTTTTTTTGCCGCCAGCCAGCGGATAACCCTTGGGCCAAAAGCCAGCGAGAAAAAGAGCGCAGTCATCACCGCCAGCAACGTGCGCAGCGTGGTGTAGTGGAATACGCTGAAACCACGGATGTGTTGCCCGAGCCATTGCGTTAATTCGAGCAGCATTCGTCACCTCTTTTCAGGATATGGGACGGCCCGCGCCATCAGCGCCTCAACAACCCGTTCCATGCGCATAAAGCGCGAGCCTTTCACTAAAACCGTCACACCATCGGCGAGCTTGGGTTCAAGCGCCGCCACAAGTGCTTCGACCGAAGCGAAATGCTGTCCGTCATGACCAAAATTGCGTACAGCATTCTCACTCATGTTGCCGAGTGTACACAAAGAATCGACTCCTTTGCTCTTCGCATAGAGACCCATTTCGGCATGCGCCTGCGCGCTAGTCTCCCCGACTTCCCCCATGTCACCGAAAACAAGCACCTTGCGCCCCGTCATGCGAACAAGTACGTCAATGCCCGCCCGCACTGAATCGGGATTGGCGTTATAGGTGTCGTCAAGAATCAAAGCGCCCCGCGGCCCCACGCGCCGTTGCAGACGCCCGCGCGCGCCGGCGCAAGCGGATAACCCCGCCGTCACCGCCGCAAGCGGCGCGCCTGCGGATAAACACGCCGAAGCGGCCGCCAGCGCATTCGCGGCGTTATGAAGCCCCGGCATTTGTAATTCGCATTCAGCTTGCCCCCAAGGGGTTTTAAGCCAGAGTTTGGAACCTGACTCACGCAATTCACAGCGCCCTTGCACCTCCGCCGCAGAGGTGAGGCCAAAACGGATGACTTTGCGCCCCGCCCGGGCGTTTTCCGCCGCCCATTGTTCTGCATGCGCATCATCGGCATTCACAATGGCAATGCCTCCCTCGCCCAACCCTTCATAAATACGGCCTTTTTCAAGCGCCACTTCATTAAGGGAACCCATCCCTTCAAGATGCGCGCGCTGGGCATTGTTGACCAGCGCCACCGTGGGACGCGCTAGGCGGGTGAGATAGGCGATTTCGCCGGGATGGTTCATGCCCATTTCGATAACAGCCGCTTGATGCCGTGCCCGCAAACCGAGAAGGGTCAGCGGCAAGCCAATGTCGTTATTGAAATTGCCTTTCGTGGCGAGCACCGCCTCCTCGTTCCCAAACTGGGCACGCAAAATCGACGCACACATTTCCTTAACCGACGTTTTACCGTTGCTGCCGGTAATGCCGATAAGCGGAAGATTGAACCGGCCGCGCCAACCCGCCGCCAGTGCTCCCAACGCAAGGCGCGTGTCATCCACAACCAGCCTAGGCAGACGGCTTTCGGGATGTCCCTGTTCCCAACGCGCATCCACCATTGCCGCCGCCGCGCCCGCCGACAGCGCCGCTTCAACAAAATCATGCCCGTCAAACCGTTCGCCCCGCAACGCAACAAATAATTGCCCCGGCGCAATGGCGCGGCTATCGGTACCCACAGCAGTAAAACGCACGTCGGCAGAATCGCCAAGAGACTTGGCTCCGGGAGCGATGAGGGCCAGTGCTTCGCCAAGCGTCATCATTTCTTCGCTTCCCTTCGCGCCGCAAGCGCCTGTGTGGCCTGTTCCAAATCAGAAAACGGGATCCGTTTGCCAGCTATTTCCTGATAAGGCTCATGCCCTTTTCCCGCGACAAGAACCACGTCATTGTTCGCGGCCTCTTTCACGGCCATGCGGATAGCCTCCGCCCGCTCAATAACAGACTCGGCGGCCGCGCCTGTGCCTTTCAGAATGTCATCGATAATTTTTTGCGGCACCTCACCACGCGGGTTATCGCTGGTGACAATCACCCGGTCGGCAAGCCTCACCGCAATGTCGCCCATCATCGGGCGCTTGCCCGGGTCACGGTCTCCCCCGCATCCGAAAACACAGATTAAACGCCCCTGATGTGATTCCGCCGTTTCACGCGAGGCTTCAAGCGCCTTGGCAAGCGCATCCGGCGTATGGGAATAATCAACAATCACCAACGGCTCATTGCCGCCGCCCACAAACTGCATCCTGCCCGACGGGGGGGCAAGCGTTTTCACCGCCCGCACAATGTCATCCAGCGCATCGCCGCGCACCAGCAAACCGCCTATGACCGCAAGCATGTTCGATGCGTTAAACGTTCCCGTCAGGCGCACGTCCAGCGCAACCCGGCGGTTTTCCCAGAGCACGTCAAAACACAAACTGCCCCGTCCCACACGCAAATTCGCGCCAATCAATTTTTGTATGCCAGAGACGGCTTCCACGCGCTCGGAGAGGCTATAGCCAATAACCCGCATCCCCCGCGCCGCCAATCTGGCGGCTTCGCGTGCGCCAAATTCATCATCAAGGTTCATCACGGCCGCGCTTACGCCCGGCAAGCCGAAAAACCGCGCTTTCGCTTCGGCGTAAGCCTGCATTGAGCCGTGATAATCGATATGGTCACGGGTGAGGTTAGTAAAAAGCGCCACGTCAAACCGCACGCCGTTCAGCCGGCCTTGGTCCAAGCCAATGGAAGAAACTTCCATTGCCGCCGCTTGTGCGCCTGACGCAACAAACCCCGCCAGTACCCGGTGTAATTCAGCCGCATCGGGCGTGGTATTGAGGCTGGCCGTGAGTTCCCCCGGGAAACCGTTGCCTAGCGTACCGATGACGCCGCAACGGCAACCCAAAAACTCAAGCGCCTGTGCCGTCCACTGGCTCACGGTTGTTTTACCGTTCGTGCCGGTCACGCCCGCCACCCACAGCTTTTCAGAGGGTTTCCCGTAAATTTCATCCGCCAGCCCCCCGGCCAGCGTATGCAAACCCTCTACCGCAAAAATGGGGCGGCTTGTTTCAGGTACCCGAAAACCATCGCCGCTTTCATAAAGCACCGCCGCCGCGCCGCGTGACAGTGCTTCTTCGATGTACTGCCGCCCATCACGGGCCGCGCCCGGCCAAGCAACGAACACGTCACCTTGGCCAACGCGGCGCGAATCCACCGCGATGCCGCGTGGGCAAACGCCCGCTGAAGCCAGTAACGCGAGCACATCAGCGGCGGCCATTTACATATCCCTCCCGCCTTGCTTGCGCTCATCACTGCCCATCGCGGTCAGTTGGAGAGGGGCCAGCGGCGCGTCGGGCGTCACGCCCAAGGCACGTAGCGCGCCTTCTGTCACTTGCGAGAACACGGGCGCGGCCACCATGCCGCCAAAATGCTGTTCGGTTGCCGGTTCGTCAATCATCACCGCCACCACCAACCTTGGGCTGGAGACGGGTGCCAGCCCCACAAAAGACGACACATATTTGTTAACGTAACGCCCGCCTTCAATTTTGTTGGCAGTGCCCGTTTTGCCCGCAACCCGGTAGCCCGCGACTTGGGCACGGATGGCCGTACCGCCGGGATTGACGACCGTTTCCATCATCAGCCGGACATCCCGCGCCACTTTTGGCGAAAACACTTGTACGCTCTTAGGCAGGGCATCAATGCGGGTTAATGACAAAGGCAAAACATCGCCATCCCGCGCAAACGCAAGATAGGCATGGGCAACCTGCATCAATGTCACCGAAATGCCATGCCCGTAAGACATCGTGGCTTGTTCGATAGGCTTCCATGTTTTAACCGGCCGCAGGTTGCCGCTGGCCTCTCCGGGAAAACCCAGACCAAGCGGCGAGCCAAAGCCCAAACGGTCATACAGCGACCACATCTGCTCCGGCTCAAACGCTAACGCCATATTAGCCGCGCCAATATTGGAGGACTTCTGGATAATTTCAGCCACCGTCAGCACACGGTAGGGGTGTGTGTCGTGAATGGTGCGGTTGCCAATCGTAAAACTGCCCGAATAGGTGTTGACCTGCGTAGAAGCGTGGAATTTACCGCTCTCAAGCGCCATCGCGGCAATGAAAGGCTTCATTACCGAACCGGGTTCAAACGTATCGGTCAGCGCGCGGTTACGCAGTTGTTCCCCGCTTAGCTGGGCACGGTTGTTGGGATTAAAAGCCGGCGCGTTGACCAGTGCCAGCACTTCCCCGGTCCGTGCGTCGATAACCACCACCGACCCGGCCTTGGCGTGATGCTGGCGCATCGCGTCACGCAGTGCCGAATGCGCCAGATATTGGATGCGGTCGTCCACCGCCAGCACCACATCTTCGCCGTTGCGGGGCGCGAGAATAGATTTCACATGCTCCACAACCTGCCCGCGCCTATCTTTAATCACGCGCCTTGAACCGGCTTGTCCGGCCAGCATCGGCTCGTAAGCGAGTTCAATCCCCTCCTGCCCACGGTCTTCAACGCTGGTAAACCCAAGCATGTGCGCCATCACCTCGCCTTTCGGGTAATAGCGGCGAAATTCGCTTTGCTGGTGAATTCCCGGCAAATTGAGCGCGGCCACCTTTTCAGCCACATCCGGGGCAACCTGCCGTTTAAGAAAAACAAAATAGCGCCCCCCCGCAATACGGGCGTTGAGGTCGGCAACGTTCATCCCAAGCAACTGCGCCAGTTGCCGTAACTGCCCCGGCTCAAGCTGGGCCGCGTCAGCATCCGCCCAAATCGAACTCACCGGCGTACTCACCGCCAGCAAGTTGCCGTTGCGGTCCGAAATGCGCCCGCGTGAGGCAGGCACTTCAAGTACCCGCGCATAACGCGACTCGCCCTCGGCTTGCAGAAACTCGTTATGTACGCCCTGCAAAAACAGCGAACGGCCCAGCAGTACGCTCATCCCCACCAACAGCACAGCCAGCACCAACCGGGCGCGCCAAGGCGCCAGGCTCCGCTGGAGAAGCGGGTTGTGGTTGAACGTAACGGCTCTTTTCACGCCCATCATGGCCGTTTCTCCAGCGCAATAATTTGCCCCGGCTCTGGCAACACCATCCCTAAACGATGGCGGGCGATGTTTTCAACCCGGTCCAAGGCACTCAAATGCTCTTGTTCGATTTGAAGCCGCTGTAATTCTTTATCCAAGCTCTCTGTACGCGCCTGCTCGTGTTCCAGCGCGGCATACAGTTTCCGGGCTTCGTTCTGCGCCGAAACAATGCCCAAGGCACTGGCGGCCGCCAATAAAATAAGCATAGTAATCAGCAATACGTCAAACCGCGCCGCGCCGCCCTGCTTCCCGCGCCCGCCCCGGCGTTCCGCTACCCGCATTACCGCGCTGCGGGCACGCGGGTTGGCCGCGACTTCAGCCGCGCACGGACGCTGCGCGCGCCCCACCAGCGCCAGACGCGGCGAGGGTATGTCTGCGGCTTTAATGGGCAAGCGCGAAGGCAAACGCGGCGGAGTAGATTCGTCGCGCATAAAGCGTTTAACGATTCGGTCTTCGAGCGAATGGAAACTAATCACCACAAGCCGCCCGCCTTCACGTAACCGTTCCGCGCAAATTGGCAACACCCGTTTCAACTCTTCGAGTTCCTGATTAACGAAAATCCGTAGAGCCTGGAAGCTGCGTGTCGCCGGGTGCTGCCCCGGCTCGCGTGTACGGACCGTTTTTTCCACGAGCGCGGCAAGTTGTCCTGTGGTTGCAATAGCGCCCCCTGTCCGAGCAGTTGCAACCGCCTTTGCAATCGCATAAGCAAACCGTTCTTCCCCATAGTCTTTAAGCACCTCAGTAATTTGGCTGACAGAGGCTTCTGCCAGCCATTGCGCCGCAGTCTGGCCGCGGCTGGTATCCATGCGCATGTCAAGCGGCGCGTCAAACCGAAAACTCATGCCCCGGCTTGCGTCATCGAATTGCGGCGACGACACGCCTAGGTCAAGCAACACCCCGTCAATCCCGCCGATGCCAAGCTGGTCTAGCACCGTGCCAAGTTCGCTAAACGGGGCGTGAATCAGCGTAAAACGCGGGTCTTTAATGGCCTGCCCTGCCTCAATGGCAAGCGGGTCGCGGTCAAGCGCAATCAGCCGCCCCGCTGTGTTAAGCCGGGCCAGCACTTCGCGGCTGTGCCCCCCCCGGCCAAACGTACCGTCGACATAAACCCCGCCCCGCTCGAGCGCTAGGGCATCGACCGCTTCGTGGAGCAACACGGTAACGTGCATGTCTGCCCCCTCACAAAGCAAGGCTCTCAAAGCCCGGCGGCAGCCCGGTTTGAGCCATCGCCATCATTTCTTGCTGCTGCCGCTTCCAGCTCTCATCCGACCACAGTTCAAAATGTGACCCCTGCCCCACTAGCCAGACCTGTTTTTCAAGGCCGGCAAACTGGCGCAGTTCAGGCTTGATGAGCACCCGTCCCGCGTTATCAAGCGCCTCTTCCTGCGCATAACCCACAAGCAAACGTTTCAGCAAGGCCGCGCGGGGGTCTAGGCTCGGCGCACGAAGCACTTGGTCACGGATAGGCTCCCAAGCCGCGACGGGATAAACAAGCAAGCAGCCATGCGGATGGGCGGTCATCACGACCTGCCCATCCGCCGACGTCAACGCCTCACGATGCCGCGCCGGGACGGCTAACCGTCCCTTGGCATCAAGATTGAGCGCCGAAGCTCCTTGGAACATTCTCTCCTCTACCCGTGTAAGGCGCACACCGTGCACCACTAAAACCCACTATTACCCCCATATGTTCGCAATTGTCGTTCATTCCATAGAAAAAGGGAAACTGTTTTTAGCATGAAAACCCATGCGTTTTTCACACAACAGGCGAAAACCCGCTAAAGCAAGGTAGCTATGCCGCCCACTTAATGTATTACATCTAATAAATGTGATGATATTTATCGTGGGAAAAAGTGGGTGAAATTAAAAAGCCCCCGTCAGGAGGCTTTGTGCTGGGCAAACCGGAAAAATAAAATCTCACACTTCCATCGGGTCCACATCCACGTGCCAGCGCAGCCCGCGCTGGATGCGCAGGGCGTAGATGCGTTCTAGCCATTGCGCCAGAAAATTTTGCAGCGCCCCTCTTTGGTCGGCCTCAACCAGCAATTGGGCACGTTCGCGCCGTGCCAGCCGCGTCATGCGCATCGGGACGGGGTCAAAAATCCTAACGGCAGAATCTGCCAGCAGGATGGCTTCCTGTTTCGCCTGACGCAGAAAACCCACCGCTGTAGCCAGTTCAGGCGCATCAGCGCGGAGCATGGCCTGATACGAAAACGGCGGGAATGCCGCCGCCTGCCGGTGGTCGAGTTCTGAACGGGCAAAAGCATCGAAATCGTGCCGGATAAGGCTGGCGTAAAGCGGGTGCGCGGGCACTTCGGTTTGGATAAGCACTTCGCCGGGGCGGTCTGCCCGTCCTGCCCGCCCGCCTACCTGCATCAATTGCTGGAATAGCCGCTCTGGCGCGCGGAAATCTGCCGCCCGTAACGATGCGTCCGCCCCCAGCGTCCCGACTAACGTCAGGCGGGGGAAGTCGTGGCCTTTAGACATCATCTGCGTACCCACCAGAATATCCGCTTCCCCGGCGGCAATAGCCGCTAACAAGGCTTCGCGCCGCGCCGGTGTGCGGGCGGCGTCGTGGTCGATACGCAGCACCCGGGCAGTCGGGAACAGTGCGGCAAGCCGTACTTCAACCCGTTGCGTGCCCCGTCCCAAAGGCCGTATATCTTGATTGCCGCAATCTGGGCAGGCGCGGGGAATGGCGCTTTCTGCCCCGCAGTGGTGGCAGCGCAATCGCCTGTCGGCAAGATGGACCACGCGGTGGGCAGAACAATTCGGGCATTGGCTCACCCACCCGCACGCCGGGCAAGCCAGCACCGGCGCGTAGCCACGGCGGTTGATGAACACGAGGCTCTGTTCGCCCCGTTCAAGCCGTGCGGCAATCGCATCCCGCAAAGGGGGACTCATGCCTTCGTCGAGTTTATAGCGGCGAATATCAATGAGACGGACAACGGGAAGCGCGCTCGCCAGCGCCCTATCCGGCAGGTTCAGAAGCCGGTAGCGGCCGTTTTGCGCATGGCGCCAGCTTTCTAATGAAGGCGTCGCGGACCCTAGCATCACCGGCACATTGCGCTGCCGTGCCCGCCAGACGGCCATATCCCGCGCTGAATAACGGATGCCTTCCTGCTGTTTGTAAGAAGCGTCATGTTCCTCATCCACCAAAATCAGCCCTAACCTTGGCAGAGGCGTAAACACCGCAAGCCGTGTGCCCAGCACGATGTCAGCCTGCCCTTCTAATGCTTGTACGAAGCCCCGCGCACGCGCCACGGGAGCGCGTTCTGAATGCAGGCTCACGATATGCGCGGCCGGAAAACGCGCCCGGACCCGTTCTTCCAGTTGGGGCGTAAGCGCGATTTCCGGGACCAGCATCAGCACCTGCTTGCCCGCCGCCAGCACATCTGCGGCCAAACGTAAGTAAATTTCGGTTTTGCCGCTGCCCGTCACGCCCACAAGCAGCCAAACGGCAAAACCAGCAGGCGCGGCCCGGCACGTGGCCAAAACGTCAGCTTGTGCGGGAGTCAGCGCGGGGCAGATACCTATTTGGCATTCCCCGTTGTCGACGGCCACGGCATCAGATGGCTTTCCACGCGAGCGCACACGAGGCCGGCGCAACCCCGGCGGCAGGGCCAGCGCCACTGCCTCGCCTATCGGCGCATGGTAGTAACGGGCCGCGAACGCCACTAATTCCAGCCAGTCTGATGGCAAGCGGGGCAAATCACGCTGGATATGCGTGACAGGTTTAAGCCGTTCAAGCGCCCAATCCCCCTGCTCCGGCAGCGCCAGAATCAGCCCGTTTTTCTCCCCCCGCCCAAACGGGACCTGCACACAGCGGCCAATATCTTCCTGCGTGGCATCATCAGACAGATAGTCAAAAAGCTGCGGCAGAGGGACGGGAACAGCTACGCGGACAATGGGCATAAAAGGGCGGAATGGGGCTTCAGAAGCCGGATTGGGGCAGACGCATACCAATGGGCGATATGCCATTTTTTGGGACGCTTTTCTCTGTTTGCCGAAAACTCAAATAGTTAGGCGATAAACATGAGTCCGATTCTTGCAAGATGATATAAGCACTTGCTACGAAAAAGCCTCTCTGACTTGCCCACAATTCCTGTGGATAACTTTGTGGAAAATCAGGGTACAGCCCCTCAAAACTCGCGCCATTGTGACAAAAGGCACAGACTGCCCTATGATGAGGCAAAAAAATATCGTTATAAATCAATATGTTAAAAATGAACACTCTGAGCACCAACTTCGCGTTGTGTCACATTTCTCGAAACCCGTCCGTGTGCATAAGTCAAGACGAGCTAACTCAAAGCGGGGCATGGGGAAAGATGTTTTCCGCCATGCCGCCTTATTATTCCGCTTTGATTTTATGGTTATACGCATGGACAGCATCAACCAACGCGGTGACATTTTCGGGAGGCGTATGCTGCGAAATGCCGTGCCCAAGATTAAACACATGCCCCGGATGCGGCCCGAAAGCATCCAGCACTTTGCGCGCCTCGTAAGCCACCCCTTCAGGCTCCGCAAACAAAACAGCCGGGTCAAGGTTGCCCTGAAGCGCAACACGCCCGCCTACTTGTTCGCGGGCACGGCCTATGTCGATGGCCCAATCCAGCCCCACCGCGTCAAAACCGCTGCCTGCCAGCGCATCCAGCCACAAACCGCCGCCTTTCGTAAAAACGATGCTCGGCACACGCCGCCCGTCACGCTCCCGAATCAGCCCGTCGGCGATTTTTTGCAGGTACGGAAGGGAAAAACCGCGCCAAGCCGCATCCGAGAGCGTGCCGCCCCAAGAATCGAACACCATCACCGCCTGCGCGCCGGCTTCAATCTGGGCATTCAAATAAACAGTCACGGCCCGCGCAACCGTCTCCAGAATATGGTGCATCAGGTCTGGCCGGGTATAAGCCAGCGTTTTCACCTTGCGGTAATCCTCGCTTGAGCCGCCTTCAACCATATAGCACGCCAGCGTCCAAGGGCTGCCGGCAAAACCAATCAGCGGTACGCTGCCATCCAGCGCGCGGCGGATTTCATCCACCGCGTCCAGCACGTAACGCAAATCAATAGAAGGGTCCGGCACGGAAAGGTTGCGGATTTCCCATTCATGGGCCAGCGGGCGCTCAAACTTCGGCCCCTCGCCTTCCACAAAATACAGCCCCAGCCCCATTGCGTCTGGGACAGTCAGGATGTCAGAAAAAAGAATGGCCGCATCCAGATTAAACCGCGCCAGCGGCTGCAAAGTCACTTCGCAAGCCAGCGCCGGCGTTTTGCACAGCGCCAGAAAACTACCCGCCCGTTTGCGGGTTTCGCGGTATTCAGGCAAGTAGCGCCCCGCTTGGCGCATCAACCAGATAGGGGTGAACTCCGTCGGCTCACGCAACAACGCCCGCAACAGCGCATCATTTTTAAGTCGGCTCAATGTCGGCTCCCAACACAAAAAAACATTATCGCTTGATTAAGCACCAAGTTGTTCTAT
>JAIRPB010000034.1 GCA_031257305.1 Azoarcus sp. | reverse complement strand
GACATCACCACGCCCCTGCCGGGTTTATGGCTCGTTGGCGATTACATTGAAAGCGAGTACCCCGCAACGCTGGAATCCGCCGTGCGCTCTGGTGTGCGATGCGCACGGGAAATTTTGGGAGCGGGGTAGCTTAAGCGGCATCGTTATATGTGAGAGCGCCCCATATAAAAAAGCACGGGACGGTTTTCAGCGTCCCGTGTCACATATTGGTTTTGCCGTTACGGTTAGCGAATCTCAAAATCAAGCAGTTCGCCGGTTTGGGTGTCGCCGCTGGCGACGGCTTCGTTGTTTTCGCCTTTGACTGTGGCAAAGAATTTTAGGTCGATGCCTTTTTCGTCTCGCTTAAAAACGACCATCACGTTATCGATTTTGATTTTTTCCATGTTTTCTTCTTGGGCTTCTTTTTCTACGCGAGCCACAAACTCTGCAATTGCTTCCCAATTGACTTTATCGGCGTCAAACAGGCTCTCTTCTAGTTTGGCTTCGCTTTTGGGCGTAACTGGCGTGGGGCCTTGCCAGCCGGTTGCGGATGAATAGGTGAAGTTATCGATGTTGGTGGGTTTGTCTTTGTCTTGGCGGTTGATATTGATGTAGTCGGTATCCCAGATGACATCTTGGTAAATCATCAGGGGTGTGCCGCCGCCTGCCGATTTCATGCCTTCAACGGCTTTTTTAATGGCGGCTTTGTCGTGCAGGAGGTCGCCGCTAGGTTTGTCGCTGTCGCTGCATCCCGCCAGAAAAACCGCGCAAAGCGCCGCAATAAAAAACAAGGATTTCCGCACTTTTTTTCTCCCAGATTGGGGTACGCATTCATAAACAGCTTGGCCACGCATCGGCAAACTCTAGCACAGGTATTACTTCGTCACCGCCACAGGAACATAGGGGCTTGCGGGATTTACCGATAGGCGCTAACAGGGGTTCGTCCCCCAAGCACAAGCACCGCTGCTGTTAAACAAACATTTCCATCGGCACAGCAAACCGCTTGGCAAGCGCCTTAACCTGCCGCAGGTTTAGTGTGCGCTTGCCGGAAAGTATCTCTGAAATAACCGACTGTGTACCGACCTCCGGGAAGTCGGATTGGTTAAGCCCCCATTCCAGCATCAACTCCCGAAAAAGTTCATGCGGGGGCACATCCGGCAGAGGGTGTATGCGCTTTTCGTACTCAGCGATGCGTTCCCCGATAAGCGAGACAAGCCCCCAGAGCGGTTCGTTGGCATTATCTGGCAAGGTATCTGCCAGAGATTCGGCAAATTCGGTTAGGCGGAGATAGTGCGCTTCGTTTTTAATGGGACCCGCTAAGCCAAGCGCCTCGTGCAGCACTCCCCACGCCTGCGCGATTTGGTCTATCCGGGGGGCGGTTGTCGTGTTCATTTCCACCTTCCTTTGTTGTATTCGGTGTGCGTCATGACCGATTTTATCCACACCGTTTGCACGGAAAAAGCAATGCTTGCCACGATACGGTACTTGTTTCCGCCAATATTAAAAACGTAAAGATTCCCAACTTTGTCTACTCCCCTGAACGTATCGTTTAATTGCGCGAAATTCTTGAAAGTTCCCTTCTCAATCCGCCCTCTGAACAACTGGAGCGATGCAACAGCATCCGGGTGAACGTTTGCAAATTCGCGTAGGGCACGGTTAGAAATCAGCTTCATTTCATTATTTTATCGCAAAACGCGATAAACGCAAAAATTGATGGATCTGATAACTGGGATATTTAGCCCGCTTCCCACGCCGCCAAAAACGCTTTCCAGTGCGGGGCGTCAATTTTTTCTAAGGTTTCGCGCACCATCGAGACCTCGCGCTGCCAGCCGTCTTGGTCGAGGATGCCGCGCATTTTTAGGAAGCGGAGGTAGACGAGGCTGGTGTTTGCCACATCGGTTTCGCAGTAATCACGGATTTCCGCGATGCGGCCGGCTTGCCAAGCGCCCCAGACGGCGGAGCCGTCCATGCCGAGTTTGCCGGGATAGCCCATGAGTTTGGCGAGGTCGTCTAGCGGGGCGTTGTTGCGGGGCTGGTAGAGCGCGAGCAAGTCCATCAAATCGAGATGCCGCATGTGATAACGGCTGATGTAGTTGTTCCACTTGAACTCACGCGAATCGGCGTAGTCGCCGTCGCCCAAGTCCCAGTAGCGCGGGGCGGCGACGCCGTGAATGAGTCCCCGGTAATGGAGCACGGGCAGGTCAAAACCGCCGCCGTTCCAAGAGACGAGTTGCGGCGAGTATTTTTCGATACCTTCAAAAAACCGCCGGATGATTTCTCCCTCGCTGCTGTTTGGCTCGGAAAGCGAGAACACGCGGAATTGGCCGGGGCTGTAGAGCGCGCAGGAAATGGTGACGACGCGCTGCAAAAAATGCGGGAGAAAATCGTTGCCGGTAGCGGCGCGGCGCTGCTGGAAGATGAACTCGGCGACTTCATTATCCGAGAGGTTCTCCGGCAGTTCGTGGAGCCGCCTGACACCGGCTACGTCTGGGATGGTTTCGATGTCGAAAATGAGCGCGGCAGCCATCGCAGTCCTCACGCAGGAAAAACGCCGGTGGAGAGGTAACGGTCGCCACGGTCGCAGACGATGCAGACGATGACGGCGTTTTCTAGCCCTTCTGCCAGCTTTTCGGCTAAATGAATGGCCCCGCCGGAAGAAATACCGACGAAAAGCCCTTCTTCGCGTGCGAGCCGGCGGGTCATTTCTTCGGCGTCCGCTTGGCTGACGGCTTCGACTTGGTCGACAAGATTGCCGTTGTAAATGGCAGGGAGATATTCGTCCGGCCATTTGCGGATGCCGGGAATTTGCGAGTCGCCGTCAGGTTGGAAACCGATGATGCGAATGGCCGGGTTGCGTTCTTTAAGGTAGCGTGAGACGCCCATCAGGGTGCCGGTGGTGCCCATCGCGCTGATGAAATGGGTCATCTGCCCGCCGGTTTGTTCCCAGATTTCAGCCCCCGTCCCTTCATAGTGCGCAAGCGGGTTATCGGGGTTAGCGAACTGGTCGAGGATAACGCCTTGGCCAGCATCGAGCATGCCCCGCGCCACATCGCGGGCCATTTCCATACCGCCGTCGCGGGGCGTAAGGATGAGTTCGGCCCCAAAGGCGTGCATGGCTTGGCGCCGTTCAATGCTTTGGTTTTCGGGCATCACCAGAATCATGCGGTAGCCGCGCAGGGCCGCGACCATTGCTAACGCAATGCCCGTATTGCCGCTAGTGGCTTCAATGAGCGTATCGCCCGGTTTGATTTGGCCCCGCGCCTCGGCCCGCATCACCATTGAGAGCGCCGGCCGGTCTTTAACCGAACCTGCGGGGTTGTTGCTCTCCAGTTTTGCGAGAATGACATTGCCGCGCCCCGTGCCAATGCGTTTTAGCTGTACCAGCGGCGTTTGCCCAATACAGTCTTCAAGCGTTTTGAATTCCACGGGAAGGTTTCCTTCAGCGCCGCCCTATGCCGTGGTATTCGATACCATATCGACGCATTGCTGCCGGGTCGTAAATATTGCGCCCATCGAAAATAAGGGGCTGTTTAAGGGCAGTCCGAACAAAGTCAAAATCCGGGCTGCGGAATTCTTTCCATTCGGTCACGATGATAAGGGCATCCGCGCCGATGACGGCGTCCATCGGACGGCTGACGAAATTCAGCCCCGCGTATTTGTCCTCAAAAATGCGGCGGGCTTCGTGGGCGGCCACGGGGTCGTAAGCCGTGATATTGGCGCCCCGCTGGCAAAGCTCTTCAACAATGACGCGGCTCGGGGCTTCGCGCATATCGTCGGTGTTGGGTTTGAATGCCAGCCCCCACAGCGCAAAACGTAGCCCGTCCAAGCGGTCGCCAAAGTGGGCTACCACTTTGTTCACGAGAAGGCGCTTTTGTTTGTCGTTGGCCTCTTCCACGGCACGCAACACCAATAAATCGTGCCCTACCTCGCGCCCGGTCCGTAACAGGGCTTTAACGTCTTTGGGAAAGCACGAGCCGCCATAGCCGCATCCCGCATAGAGAAAATGCCAGCCGATACGCGGGTCGGAGCCGATGCCTTGGCGAATCATTTCGATGTCCGCCCCCAGAGATTCCGCAAGGTTTGCCAGCTCGTTCATAAAGCTGATGCGGGTTGCAAGCATGGCGTTGGCGGCATATTTAGTAAGTTCCGCGCTCCGGGTATCCATCACGAATAGCTTGTCGTGGTTACGCTGGAACGGCGCGTACAGTTCGCGCATCAGTTGGATGGCCTGCTCGTCCTCCGCGCCGATGATGATGCGGTCCGGGCGCATAAAGTCCTCAACTGCCGCGCCTTCTTTTAGGAATTCGGGATTGGAAACCACCGAGTAGCCAAAACTTTCGCTACGGGCCGCCAGTTCTTCGCCAATCGCGGCCCGTACCCGGTCGCCCGTGCCGACCGGAACAGTTGATTTATCGACCACCACCCGGTAGCCGTCCATGTAACGGCCGATGTTGCGTGCGGCCGCCAGTACGTATTGCAAGTCTGCGGAACCGTCCTCATCGGGAGGCGTCCCCACGGCGATGAACTGCACCGTGCCATGACGGGCGGCGCGTTCAATGTCTGTGGTAAAAGCAAGCCGACCCGCTTGGACGTTGCGGCGCACGATGTCTAGCAAACCCGGTTCGTGAATGGGGATGCCGCCTTCTTCAAGGATGCGTATTTTTTCGGGGTCAACGTCAAGGCACAGCACATCATTGCCCACGTCAGCTAGGCATGCGCCGCTGACAAGCCCCACGTAGCCCGTTCCAATAACAGTAAGTTTCATGGTTGCCTCGTGTTGGTTTAGGATAAATACTACCCAAAAAACGTAAATACGCGATTAAGCACCCACAACGCAAAAAACACCAAAATCATGCCTAACCACACGCGGAGAATAAGCTCTATATATGGCGGTGGACGAGATTGCGCCTCACGATGCGTTTCTTTTGGGACTTCAACTTTTTCCGGGACATCGGCCACATCATCAATTGCATCGGGAACTACCTCGGCATTAAAGGCTTCCCTCAATATTTCTGCCGCATCTTCAGCGGCTTCGAGCGGAACCATCACGGTACACACGTTATACGAGCCAATCTGTATCCCCGGAAAAAAACCGCTCATATGCCGTCCATGAACGAAATAGGGAACCCCATTCGCTATCAGAATACTTTCTACCAATGCAAGTTGCGCTGGGCCATCAGGCTTGTAAACACACACCATTGACATATTAAGTTCCCTCTCAAGGCGTAAGGTCGAATTCTTCTGTGCGCCGGGGCGGGTAGGTTTCCCAACCGCCGCAGGCCGGGCAGCGCCAGTAGAACTGCCGCGCCTTAAAGCCGCATCCGTCACAGCGGTAGCGCGCTACCCGGCGGGTATGGCCGTGGATGAGTTGCTTGATAAGTTCGATGTCGTTGCGGTGCTCTGCGGGGGCGGTCAGCAGCGCCGCTTCAAGTAGCTTGTCTAGCCCAAGCAGCGTGGGGTTGCGGCGAAGTTCCTCACGGACTAGTTCGTAGGCCGGTATCGGTCCCGCTTTTTCAATTTCCCAATGAAAGAGTTCGTCTAGCAAATCAAGCGACGGATGATGTTCTAGCCAAGAACGCAACAGCACGTGCCCTTGCTCGACGCGCCCCGTCCGGCCATAGGCTTCCATCACCTTTTGCGCCGCCAGAGAAAGATAGACAGGGTCTTGCGATTCAATCCGTTTCCATGCCTCAAGCGCCTGTTCGTCTTGCCCCTGCGCTACATGCAAATCGCCCAAAATTAGGCTGGCGCGCACACACTTACGGTTAATCGAGATGGCCGTATCCACATGGCTTTTGACCTCGTCAAAGCGTGAGTCGGCCAGTGCCCGTAATGCCAGTTCGCAGTGAAACTCCGCAATTTCGCGCTGCCAGTGCACGCTTTCGTGGTTCGGTAAGGTACGGGCGATGTCGATGGCTTTGTCCCATTCTTTTTCTTGTTGGTAAATTTCAAGCAGATAACGTGCGGCTACGTCATCGACGCGAGTCCCTTTAAGTTTGAGGAACACCGCCTCGGCGCGGTCAAGCAGCCCCGCTTTAAGGAAATCCTGCCCGAGTTCGCCCAACGCCTGAAGGCGTTGCTCTTGGGTGATGTCCTCGCGGTCGACCAGTACCTGATGGATGCGGATGGCACGGTCTGTCTCGCCCCGGCGGCGGAACAGCGAACCGAGCGCAAAATGGAGTTCTACCGTTTGCGGGTCGATGCGCACCGCTTCGATGAAAGCATCAATGGCTTTATCGGGCTGTTCGTTAAGAAGAAAGTTAAGGCCGCTTAAATAGGAGCGGGGCAGGCTACGCGATTCATGCACCACTTGCCGGATGTCGATGCGCGCCGCTAACCACCCCATGACAAAGAAAAGCGGTAGCGCCAAAAGCCACCAGAATTCAATTTCCATGCCCGTTAGAACGGCTCTGGAAGCCGCAGGGCTTCGTTTTCCGCGTGTTCGGCATCAAGCCTTGCGCGGTCGAGTTGTTTGGTGAGCCGGGAAATTTCGCGCCGCTGCCGCAGCAACGACGTGACGGTAGCCGTTACGCCCAACAGCGCCCCCACGGCAAAGACCACCAAGATGATGAACACTAGGGGCAGATGCCATTGTTTATTGAAAAAGAAATTCAGGTCTACAACGTGAACGTTCTTAATCGCAAAACAAAACAGCAGAAAAAACAGGATAAAGCGAATAATCCAGATGAAGGTACGCATGAGCGGTATTACCTCCGGGTATAGCGCGGAAGAGGGGAAGCTCTCAAGGCTACACCTCTTCCGGCTTTATGCGTACATAGCCCCGTCGCATCAGGCATCAGCGCCAGCATCAACACGTTCCCGCAATTCCTTGCCGGCTTTGAAATGGGGCACGTACTTTGCGGGTACGTGCACCCCTTCGCCGGTTTTGGGATTGCGGCTGGCTCGCGGCGGTCGGTAGTTCAGCGCAAAACTGCCAAACCCCCTGATTTCGATGCGATGGCCCCGCGCAAGCGCGTCCGTCATCGCGTCGAGAATCATTTTGGCCGCGTAATCAGCATCCTTTGCTACCAGTTGCGGAAAACGCGAGGCCAGTCTAAGCACCAGTTCCGATTTGGTCATGGTTTAGCAACCCGTTATTGCTTCTGTTCGTCCAATTTTGCCTTAAGCAGCGCGCCAAGGTTGGTCGTCCCGCTAGAGGCTGCGTTTTCGGTGGCGAGTTTGTTCATCACCTCGTTCTGCTCAACTTGGTCTTTGGCCCGGACCGATAGGTTAATCGAACGTGTTTTACGGTCAACATTGATGATGGCCGCTTCGATTTCAGCGCCTTCTTTGAGTACGGTGGTCAAATCGTCCACCCGCTGCATGGAAGCCTCTGAAGCACGCAGGTAGCCTTCCACGTCATCCGTGAGCGCGATAATTGCGCCGCGCGCCTCAACCGACTTCACCGTCCCGCGCACGACAGAATTTTTCTCGTGCGTGGCGATGTAGTTAGTGAAGGGGTCGCCTTCCAGTTGCTTGACGCCAAGCGAAATGCGTTCGCGTTCCACATCGATACCGAGTACCACTGCCTCAATTTCGTCGCCTTTCTTGAAGCGGCGCACAGCTTCTTCACCCGGCTCGCTCCAAGATAAATCAGACAGATGCACCAAGCCGTCGATGCCGCCTTCCAAGCCAATGAATACGCCAAAATCGGTAATCGACTTGATTTGGCCGCGTACTTTGTCGCCTTTCTTGTGGTTGATGGCGAAATCGTCCCACGGGTTGGAAGAACATTGCTTCATGCCAAGCGAAATGCGGCGGCGGTCTTCGTCGATTTCGAGAATCATCACTTCCACTTCGTCGCCCAACTGCACGACTTTGGTGGGATGGATGTTTTTGTTCGTCCAGTCCATTTCGGAGACATGCACCAAGCCTTCAATGCCTTGCTCCACTTCAACAAATGCGCCGTAATCGGTGATGTTCGTGACTTTGCCGAACATGCGCGTCCCTTGCGGGTAGCGGCGGGCGATACCTGCCCACGGGTCTTCGCCCAACTGCTTGAGGCCAAGCGAGACGCGGTTTTTATCTTGGTCGAACTTGAGCACTTTGGCTTCGATTTCGTCGCCGATATTGAGCACTTCAGAGGGATGCCGCACACGCCGCCAAGCCAGGTCGGTAATGTGCAACAGGCCGTCGATGCCGCCCAAGTCAACAAATGCGCCGTAATCGGTGATGTTTTTGACCACGCCCCGGATGATTGTCCCTTCTTTGAGCGTGGAGAGGAGTTTGTCGCGTTCCTCGCCCATCGACTCTTCGAGCACGGCGCGGCGGGAAACAACAACGTTATTGCGTTTGCGGTCAAGTTTGATGACCTTAAATTCAAATTCTTTGCCTTCGTAGGGTGAGGTGTCCTTAACCGGGCGAAGGTCGACAAGCGAACCGGGCAGGAACGCACGGATGCTACTGGTCATCACCGTGAGGCCGCCTTTGACGCGCCCCGTAACAACCCCGTGCACCAAAGTGCCCTCGTTGAGCGCCCTTTCGAGGTCGTTCCAAGCCGAGATGCGCTTGGCTTTCTCACGCGAGAGGCGGGTTTCGCCATAACCGTCTTCAAGGGCGTCAATCGCCACATGCGTAAAACCGCCCACATCGACTTCAACTTCGCCGCGGTCGTTGCGAAATTCTTCGATTGGCACATAACTTTCGGATTTCAAGCCTGCGTTGACGACCACGAAGTTTTGGTCGATGCGCACGACTTCGGCGGTAATGACTTCGCCGATGCGCATTTCTTGGATAGCAAGGCTTTCTTCAAACAGGGCTGCGAAACTCTCTTCGCTAGCTTGGGTAGCAAGGTTGGTGGATGGCATGAAAGAAAAAACCCAAAGCTGCCGTAGGGCAGCAAATAAAGGACGTTAAAACAAACACGGGACGCCGCCGCAGTGGAAACGTTTAGCCGCGCCCCCGTGTCACCGTACAGCCGATTTCGTTGTAGGAATGCGTTCAGAATCAATCACTAAACACAGCCCGCACAACGAGTCGCGCATTCTAGCACGTCGTGCTGTTTTTTTTGAGTCATCCCTGCGTTTGATAAGCAATGATGCCCAATATTCCTGAAAAGCCCTCATCGTCGAAATATCGGGCGGATAACGGGCCTCGTTTCACTGCCCCGCCCCGTTTTCCCCGCGCCGCGCAAACCCGTTGAGTTGCGCCCGCAGCGCGCTGCCCCCGGCCATCATGGGTTGCGACGGGGTGAGGCCGTCTTCTTTTTCGCGCTGGGCAATGATGGTTTTGGCGCGTTCAAAGGCTTCGGTGAATGAGCGGGTTTCCCGTAGGGCTTCGTCAAAATATGCCCGTCCAAACTCGGTAAGCTCGCTTTCGTCATCACACCCAAAAGATGAACGGTCGGCAGAGGCGGAGGTGATAACGAGCGTATTTTCATCCGCCAGCGCGGGAATAAACCCGCCGGAGTAACAGGCTGAAACAACAATAACCCGGCGCTTGATTTTTGATTCGTCAAGCATTTTGCGGAGCGTGTCTGGGGTGATGTCTAAAAAATTAAATGGCCGCAGACGGATGGAAAAACGGGAGCCTTCTGTGCCGTGCGAGGTGAGGAATAAGAAAAGCAAATCCTCATTCCCGTTCATTTGCTCGCCGAAGCGGCGTAGTGCCCTAGCAAGGGATTCACGGGTAGCAAAGGGCAGTTCTTTTGCCGTATCCGGGTTGTTGACGAGAATCAGGGAATGGCCGGATGTCCCGAAACGGTTTTTGAAGAGTTCCTCGAAGGTGATGGCCTCGCGCTTGAAAACGTCTTCTTCACTGCCTGCGACGCCAAGAAAGAAGATTTCAGGCACGCCGGCATTGCCGGGGGCGATGGCGGAAAGGCGCTCGTCAAGAATGCGGGGCTGTGCGTAAAAAACGGATTCATTAAGCGTCAGCCCGGGGGCTTCTTTTTTAGGGGCGGATTCAAAGGTGACTTTCCAAAGCACCAGCGTGTCCGTGCTCGTAAACACGGCAAATAGGCTCATGCCGACGAGCGGCACGTATAGGCCGCGCCGCCAACTGCTGCTGCCCTGCCCTATCCGCGCAATAAACAACGTCCCGGCCAGCGCAAACCAGACGAGGGGCAGCACGGAGATGAAGTGCGGCAACAGCCATACAAGCCGGACGGGAAACCCCGAAAGCAGGCCGTAAGCGTTATCAAAAGAAATTAGGCCGTTAAGGATGGGGCGCGCCACGGCGTAAAAGAACCCTGCGGCCGGGAGCAAAAGCAGCAATAGCGTAAAAACGAGCCATGCCCGGCCGCCATCTTGCCGCGTATCCACGCATTGCAGCAGGCCCGCGATAAGGGCAACCCCTATAAACGGAGCAAACACGCGCAGATGAAAATCAACCCTGCCGCCCGCCGTGCCTTGTACGGCAATGGAAAAGCCCACCGCAAAAAGCGCGTAGAACAAAATCAGCCACGGCAGCTTGCCAATATCCGGGCTGAAACTGCCTAGCGCGGGACGGCGCAACAGCAAAATACGTCCCATCTGGCGCAAGTCGTTGAGTAGGCTAGTACGCATTTATTGGGCAATTAGAGTGATTGGGCATTAAATAACCGTGCGGGACGGACCCGCTTTATCCGATGCTTTGATTCCCGATAGCCAGCGTTCCAGTTTATCGGCAAAAGGCAAAGTATAAGCAGGGCTTGAGGAAGGCAATACATAGATTTCCAAATTAGGGCGCGCTAGGCGCGGCGCATATTTTGCCGCGCAGCGCCCGTTAAAACAGATGCGCTGTATCGCAGGAGTCTGGGCCAGTAATCCGTCAAAATCGTTGGCTTCCCCGGCGCGGATGTCCGCGTCCAGCGCGCCGGGCCGCACACAAGCCCGGTAAACGTCCCAAATACCGATGCGGTGCGCCAGAACACGCCGGATACGTTCGGCATAAGGCAGCGCATAGAGGGGTTCATTAACGATGGCGCCGAGCAATTTCCAGAAGTGATTTTGTTTGTGGCCGTAATACTGTTGCGCCGCCAAAGAAGCCGGGGACGGAAAACTGCCTAGGATAAGGCAATGGATACCCGCATCAAAAACAGGGGGCAACCCCGTGAGTAATTGGCTAGGTGTGTGTGCTGGATTTTTAAGCGGAGCCATATAGACGGTATCGTGCATCTGCCGGAATGCTGGACGGCTATTTTGCCGTATCAGTGAAACAATCCCTGTCGATATAAGATAGAATTCGCCCTTTGTTCAATTTTTACGATTTTGCGGCATTTTTTGCTCTGTGAGTCTAGGTAATACAAATAATCCTATCGTCCGCCTTGAGGCTGTGCATTTTGCCTATGGTGAGGGTGAGCGCGAAATCCTGCGCGGCATTGATTTGTCCGTGCGCCGTGGCCAAGTGGTGGCCATCATGGGGGGAAGCGGCTCTGGCAAAACAACCCTCTTGCGGCTCATCGGCGGGCAGTTGCGTGCCCATTCGGGCAGAGTCTTGGTCGAAGAACAGGATTTGGGACAGCTTTCCACCAAGGCGCTGTATGCGCTGCGGCGCCGCATGGGGATGCTGTTCCAGTTTGGGGCGCTCTTTACGGATATGAGCGTATTCGACAACGTAGCGTTTCCGTTGCGTGAACATACCGATTTGCCCGCTGAACTTGTCCACGACCTCGTACTGATGAAACTCCAAGCCGTGGGCTTGCGCGGCGCACACTCGTTAATGCCTTCTGAACTCTCCGGCGGGATGGCGCGGCGGGTGGCCCTAGCGCGGGCCGTGGCGCTTGACCCGATGCTGATGCTCTACGATGAGCCTTTTGCCGGCCTAGATCCCATTTCCCTCGGCATTACCGGCCAGTTAATCCGCCGCTTAAACGATGCGCTTGGCGCGGCGTCCGTGATGGTGACTCACGATGTACAGGTTTCGCTTGATTTGGTCGATTACGTCTATTTCGTCTCAAACGGCATGATTGTGGCAAAAGGTACGCCCTCTGAAATCCGTGCGTCAGAAGACCCATTCGTGCGGCAATTCGTTCATGGCGAATCTGACGGCCCCGTCCCGTTCCACTATCCCGCGCCGCCTCTGGCAAGCCTGCTTGACGGAACGTCTGCATGAACGTATTGCTTAAGATACTTCGCACTATGGGCGCGGCAACCGTCAACGGCGTGTGGCGGCTTGGTTTTGCGGCGCGGTTTTTTCTAGCGGTACTGCGCTACTCCGGGCAATCGTTCCTGCGCTTGCCGCTGACTATCCGCGAACTTTTTTTCAGCGGCGTACTGTCGCTGCTCATCATCCTTGTATCGGGGCTATTCGTCGGTCTGGTACTCGGCTTGCAAGGCTACGACATTCTCCAGCGTTTTGGGTCGAGCGATGCGCTCGGCATCATGGTGGCGCTGTCGCTGTTACGCGAACTAGGTCCCGTGATTGCGGCCATCCTCTTTGCCAGCCGCGCCGGTTCAGCTATCACGGCAGAAATCGGGCTGATGAAAACCACCGAGCAACTGGAAGCAATGGACATGATGGCGGTCAACCCGCTTGCACGGGTTGTTGCGCCGCGCTTTTGGGGCGGCGTTATCTCCATGCCGTTACTAGCGGCCATGTTTTCGGCAATGGGTATTTTTGGCGGCTGGCTCATCGGCGTGGTGGTAATTGGGGTGGATGACGGCGCGTTCTGGTCGCAAATGCGGGCCGCCGTGCGCTTTGAGCATGACGTTCTCAATGGCATCATCAAATCATTCGTATTTGGCGTCACGGTGTCGTGGATTGCGGTGTTCGAGGGCTACGACTGCCATCCCACCGCAGAAGGGGTATCGCGGGCCATTACCCGTACCGTTGTGTATTCGGCGCTGGCCATCTTGGCGCTCGATTTTGTACTGACTTCTTTTATGTTCCGGGGAATTTGATGAATCGGACAACGCTTGATTTGTGGGTGGGGTTTTTCGTGGCATTGGGCATTGCCGCCCTCATTTTTCTAGCTACAAAAGTGGGCAGCTATTCGGATATATCGGGAAGCCACACAACTTATTCTGTTAAAGCCTATTTCAAAAACATTGGCGGCCTAAAACCGCGCGCGCCGGTCAAAAGCGCGGGGGTTGTGGTGGGCCGGGTGGGGAGAATCCGCCTCAACAAACAGGACTACACCGCCTATGTGAGGCTCGATATTGATTCGGATTATGCGTTCCCAACCGATACTAGCGCGGCCATTCTCACCTCCGGGCTGCTTGGCGAACAATATGTTGGGCTTGTCCCGGGCGCGGATGACGAAACCCTTAAAAAAGACGACATCATCAAAATCACGCAAGATGCTGTGGTATTAGAAAACCTCATCGGCCAGTTCATGTTTAACAAAGCGGCAGAAACACCCACACCCGCCCCCGCTCCCGCACATTAAAGCCACTTCCCATAATGACACCCGCCTGCCGCCGCGCTATCCAGACAATAAAAAAAACAACCCTTTCCACCGTCACGCTCCTGCTGGCCGTAGGCTGTGCCAACGCGCCGCCGGATGACCCGCTGGAACCTTACAACCGCGCCATGTTCTCTTTTAATGAGAAAACGGACGCTCTCTTGGTTGAGCCTGCGGCAAAAGTATGGGTAAAAGTCACGCCAAACGTGCTGCGCACTTGGGTTAGCAATTTTTTTGGCAACATCCGCGACCCTTGGATTGGCATCAACAATATCCTGCAAGGCAACCCCGCCGACGGGCTGAACGACATCATGCGGTTTGTGTTCAACTCAACACTGGGGATAGGAGGAATTCTCGACATAGCCTCCGAAGCGCAAATGCCGAAGCACGATAAAGATTTTGGCCAGACGCTCGGGGTATGGGGCGTAAAAGAAGGTCCCTACGTCGTCCTGCCATTTTTTGGCCCGCGCACGATGCGCGACGCGATTGTGCTTCCCATTGATACAACGGCTGAAAACCCCCTGATGGCTTCTTTTAGAACCCCGCTGATACAAGACTCCGCCACCCGTTACGTCCTCATGGTCACGAAAGGACTCAACGCGCGGGCAAACGTCCTAGGGCTTGAACGGACGCTTGATGAAGCCACGCTCGATAAATACCGTTATGCGCGGGATTTTTATCTGCAACAGCGCCGTTACAAGGTATTTGGCGATAGCGCGCTGCCCCAGTATGAAAATTTTGACGATGACGGTGAAACTAATCCTCCCACACCCCCCTCCACAGGAGAAAAACGATGATGAAACAATCCATTGTGCGCTGCCTACTCGTACTTACGGCATTGTTCGTGCCCGGTGTATGCGCGGCCGCCAACGACACGCAGACACCCGATGGGTTAGTGCGCACTGTCACCGATGATGTGCTGGCCATCATCCGTAGCGACAAAGCCATCCAATCCGGCGATATGCGAAAAGTTCTCGCGCTTGTTGACGAAAAAGTGCTGCCGCACTTCGACTTCCGCCGCATGACCATGCTTGCCATCGGCCGCGACTGGCGCAGTGCCAGCCCGGACCAGCAAACACGCCTCGTGGCGGCTTTCCGCTTGCTCCTTGTCCGCACCTATGCCAATTCGCTCACGCAGTACCGTGACCAGACTATTGATATTAAGCCGCTGCGTGCCGGTCCCACTGACAAGCAAGTTCGCGTAAGCACTGAAATCCGCCAGTCCGGCGCACAGCCCATCAACATCGACTATGTGCTCGAAAATTCTGGCGAAGGCTGGAAAGTGTTTGATGTGCTCGTGGCCGGCGTGAGCCTTGTCACCAACTATCGCGGCAGTTTTGGCGATGAAATCCGCGCCAAAGGCATTGACGGCCTGATTGCT
Organism: Azoarcus sp.; assembly: GCA_031257305.1. GTDB lineage: Bacteria > Pseudomonadota > Gammaproteobacteria > Burkholderiales > Rhodocyclaceae > WRNU01. Next base: position 3,118 of record JAIRPB010000034.1, on the reverse strand, counting down.
TCCATCGAAACCAAAAACAAAACGCTAGAAACCGAACAAGGCGGCAAATGATGATGGCAACGGCGGCGGTGATTAAACTCGAAGGCGCCATGACCCTAGAAACGGCCGCCGCCCGCCACGCCAGCGCCCTGCCCGCCGGGAGCATCGTGTTCGATTTCAGCGACATTACGCAGGTCGATTCTTCCGCGCTGGCGCTCCTGCTGGCTTGGATAAAACGCGCAAAAGCGCATGGGACCACTGTGGAGTTCCGTGCCCTGCCAAACGCCCTGCTTGCGCTGGCAAAGCTCTACGGCGTCGATACCCTTCTGCCGCTTGCGGCCTAATCTATGCCCTCTGCCCCCGCAATCCGCATCGCCGCCCTGACCAAACGTTATGGCAGTCTCCAAGCACTTGCGGGCATTGACCTCGACATTGCGCAAGGGGAATTCTTCGGGCTGCTAGGTCCCAACGGCGCGGGCAAAACCACGCTCATTTCCGCGTTAGCCGGCTTAGTCCGTGCGGATAGCGGCACGCTCGAAGTCATGGGGCACAACGTTGTTACCGATTACCGCAACGCCCGCCTCAAACTGGGCGTTGTCCCGCAGGAATTGGTATTCGACCCGTTTTTTACCGTGCGCGAAATTTTGCGTTACCAGTCCGGCTATTACGGCATTCGCGGCAATGACAAATGGATTGAAGAAGTGCTCTCCCGCCTAGACTTGCTCCCCAAAGCCAACGCCAACATGCGCACGCTTTCCGGCGGCATGAAACGGCGGGCGCTGGTGGCTCAGGCGCTCGTGCATCGCCCGCCGGTGATTGTGCTAGACGAACCTACTGCCGGCGTGGACGTTGAATTGCGGCAAGGCTTGTGGCAATTCATCAAAGAACTCAACGCGGAAGGCCACACCATCGTGCTCACCACGCACTATCTTGAAGAAGCCGAAGAATTGTGCGGGCGTATCGCCATGATGAAAACCGGCCGCATCGTGGCGCTTGATACCACGGCAAACCTGCTTTCCCGCTTTGCCGCCCACAGCCTTGAAGAAATGTTCATGGAGGTGATACGCCGTGACTAATCCTCTGCCCGATTCGTTTAGCGCCTCGTCTCTCATCGGGTTCCGCACTTTGCTCCACAAAGAAATACTGCGTTTCTGGAAAGTCCGCTTTCAAACGGTAGCCGCGCCCGTGCTCAACGCGGTTTTGTTTTTGCTGATTTTCTCCCACGTGCTAGACCGCAAAATTGGCGAGATACCCTACACAGCCTTTCTCGTGCCGGGCCTCATCATGATGTCGCTACTGCAAAACGCTTTTGCCAATAGCTCATCGTCGCTCATCCAAAGCAAAATCAGCGGGAACATCATTTTTATTCTGCTGCCGCCAATCTCCTGCCGCGTTTTCTACGCTTCCTATGTGCTGGCCGCGTTATTTCGGGGGCTGTTCGTGGCGGTAGGCGTCTGGCTGGTCTCGTTATTCTTCGTCGATTTACCAATGGCGCACCCCATCTGGGCGCTTGCTTTCGCCCTCCTTGGCGGGGCGCTGCTGGCGACGTTTGGCATGATTGCCGGCATCTGGTCCGACAAATTCGACCAGCTCGCCGCATTCCAAAACTTTCTCATCATGCCGCTGACCATGCTTTCCGGCGTGTTCTACTCCATTCATTCCCTGCCTCCGCTATGGCAGAAAATCTCCCACGCCAACCCGTTTTTTTTCATGATTGACGGCTTCCGTTACGGCTTTTTCGGCCAGTCGGACACCTCGCCGTGGCTCGGTTTATCGGTCGTAGGCTTCTGCTTTCTGGCACTTGCCGCGCTGACATTGGTCATGCTCTCAAGAGGCTATAAATTGCGGGGCTAGAGTTTTATGGCATTACGCCCTGAAACAACAGGTAGGGGCGTGTCACCAAAAAAGGATAAATCATGGACAAATTATTGATTGAAGGCGGTACACGGCTCACGGGCGAAACCGCCATTTCGGGCGCTAAAAATGCCGCCCTGCCCATTTTATGCTCGGCGCTGCTCTGTGGCGAACCGGTGACGTTGACCAACGTGCCGCAATTGAAAGACGTTGCCACGCTACTGGCGCTGCTTGAACAGATGGGCGTCAAAGTGGCGCGTGATGGCCACACCGTTACGCTCGATGCCAAAGACCTCACCAATCCCGTTGCGCCTTACGAAATGGTCAAAACCATGCGGGCCTCTGTGCTAGTTCTCGGACCGCTTGCGGCCCGCTGCGGGCAAGCCAGCGTGAGCTTGCCGGGAGGATGCGCTATCGGCGCGCGCCCGGTTGACCAGCACATCAAAGGGCTTTCCGCGATGGGCGCAAAAGTGGATGTGGAGCATGGCTACGTTCGTGTGAGCACTTCCCGGCTCAAAGGCGCGCGCATCGTCACCGACATGGTCACGGTAACGGGCACCGAAAACCTCATGATGGCGGCCTGTCTGGCTGAAGGCGAAACCATCATCGAAAACGCGGCCTGTGAGCCGGAAGTGGTTGACCTTGCCCACTGCCTCGCCGCGATGGGCGCAAAAATTTCCGGCGCGGGTTCTGAAGTCATCCACATTGAAGGCGTCCCGCGCCTGCACGGCACACAGCACCGCATCATGCCGGACCGTATCGAAACCGGCACTTACCTCTGCGCGGCAGCGGCCACGGGCGGGCAAATCCGGCTCACCGGCGCACAGCCTTCTAGCCTAGATGCCGTTATCGACAAACTCATTGAAGCAGGCTGTACGGTGCACAGCGACACTGATTCCATCCAGCTTTCCGCGCCCAAAAGGCTCAAAGCCGTCAGTTTGCGCACAGCGCCCTACCCGGCTTTTCCCACGGATATGCAGGCGCAATTTATGGCGCTCGACTGCGTCGCAGAAGGCGCGGCCACGATTCGGGAAACTATTTTTGAAAACCGTTTCATGCACGCCGTCGAACTGCAACGGCTTGGCGCGGATATTCATATTGACGGCAACGTGGCCGTGGTACGCGGCGTAGAAAATCTTCAAGGCGCAACCGTTATGGCCACCGACCTACGCGCCTCCGCCAGCCTAGTTATCGCCGGATTGGTCGCCGAAGGCGCAACGATGATTGAACGCATCTACCACCTCGACCGTGGCTATGAACATCTGGAAGAAAAACTCGCCGCGCT
>JAIRPB010000031.1 GCA_031257305.1 Azoarcus sp. | reverse complement strand
TCGGACGAAACCGCGCCTGCCACGGCCGAGGAACAGGTTGCGCAGCCCGGAATGGGTTGGGTTCCCGCCGTTTCCGGCAATGTTTTTTACTTTAACCGCAGGCGTTTGCGGTATGACGTAATTGAGGAACGTTTCCGCGATAACCTTAACCATCAGACACTGCAAGGAAGCCTAGACATGGTGACGCCATTTTACGGCGATGCTATCGGTATTGACCTTGGGGTGTTCTATACGGTTGATTTGGCCAATAAAGCCAGCCCGGACCATGAAATGAGTTTTTTCCCGTGGGATAACCCGTGGGAGCCGGATTGGTCAAAGCGCGACGCGAGAAGCGGCACGTCAATTTACCGTGCCAACTTAAAGCTGCAACACGCATGGGACGGGCAGCAGGCGTGGGGCAGGATTGGCTATTTCCAGCCCTCCGGCCCCGGCGTGATTGGCGTGAACTGGTCTTTGATGCCCGGCACTTACCGTGGGGTGGAAACCGGCTTTGAGAGCGGTTCTTACAACGTTGCGTTTGCTTTGGCGGACCAATATAAAGCGCCGTGGTTCTCCGAAACCTACCATTTCCGTAGAAACGACGGCCAGACGGATGTGGAATATCTCTGGTCTTTGGGCGCTCGGTATCGCGCCTCATCTGGGTTTTCGGCAGAAGTGGCTTATGGCGAATCGCACCAGTTTTTGCGCAGCGCCCATCTCAAGTTCAAGTACAACTCGCATGACGGCAAGTTTTACTTAAGCTATCAGTTATACGGCATGGGGGACCGCGGCAAGTCCGGTTCAGCCGATAACCAGTACGACGGGCATCTGGCTCACCAACACTATGTGGCGGCCGCTTGGCGTCCGTCTGCTTATGTGCTGAAGGCAGAATTTCTCCATACCCGTGCGCCTAGCAACGGCCCGGAGCATGCAGGCTATTTTGCGTATCGGCTGATAGGCCGGTACGGCGGCGCGAACGGGGCTTACGAGCCTTGGTGGGATAACCGCTCCGATTGGAACCACAACCGCGAAAGCGCCTTTTTTTTGAGTGCCTCCCGGTCACTCGACTTTCTAGGGGTTTCCGGCGCGACGTTCGGGCTGTCTGGCGCGTATGGTTTTGGCGGGAATGTTTACGGTGCCCAGGAGCGTTTGCGTGAACGGGCCTGGTCGGTCGATTTAGGCTACGCCATTACCCGCGGCCCGCTAAAGGATGCCCGCGCCAGCCTCCATTACACCCGCTACGACAACAGAACGAAGCAGCCAAGCTGGGGTTGGAGCGATAGGGGCTACAAAAACCTTTTTCAAGACGAACGCGATTTGAAATTGCTCTTGGTCATTCCTTGGCAAATTCATTGATTGCCATTTTTGCTTTGGCTGTTGCGGCTGTTTAGCCCCGCCTTTACCATCACAAATTCTTTTGCTTCTGCGTTGGGGCTGTTGCTATGTTTGAATCCGCTGAACTCGGTCATTCGATTGACAAGAAAACGTACCAAGAAGAGGTGCAAAAGCTGCGCGAAGCCTTGCTGGAGGCGCAGTTTGAGTTGCGGGAGAAGGGCAAATTCCAAGTGCTGGTGCTCGTGAGCGGGGTAGATGGCGCGGGCAAAGGGGAGACGATTAACGAACTCTACGGCTGGATGGACCCGCGTTATCTTTCTGCCCGCGCTTACGGGATGCCGACGGAAGAAGAAAAAGCGTATCCCTTTTTGTGGCGTTTCTGGCAGGGATTGCCGCCCAAAGGGCGAGTCGGTATTTTTTCGGGTTCTTGGTATTCCATGCCTATTCACCGCCGCATTGTCGGGGAAATTGACCAAGCGTTTTTTGACCAGCGTATTGAGCAAATCAACCACTTCGAGGCCATGCTGGCGAACGAAGGGGCGCTGATTCTGAAATTCTGGTTTCATCTCACCAAAGAGGGGCAGAAAAAACGTTTCAAGGAGCTTGAAAAAGACCCGCGCACTGCGTGGCGCGTGACCAAGGCGAGTTGGGATAGCCTCAAAACTTACGACAAACTTCAGGAAGTGGCCTCCCATTTGCTGCGGCTGACGAATACGTCGTGGGCGCCGTGGATTGTGGTGGAGAGCGCGGATGACCGCTACCGTTCGCTGACCGTGGGCAAGCTGGTGCTGGATGCGTTGCAAAAACGGCTCGCGGACACCAAAGAGCGTGAATACCCGGTTGCGCCGCCGCTCTCGCCCCGGACGGATTCGCTGGATGTGCTCTCGGCGCTTGACCTGACCCAAAAGTTGGAACGCAAAGCCTATCAATTGCGGCTGGCAAAAGCGCAGGGCCGGTTATCTGAACTCGTCCGTTTGCCGGAATTCAAATCGCATTCGCTGATTCTTGTTTTTGAAGGTTCCGACGCGGCAGGCAAAGGCGGCAGCATCCGGCGGATTGTGGCCGCGATGGATGCCCGGCAGTACCAGATTGTCCCGATTGCCGCGCCCACGCAAGAAGAACTCTCGTTGCCTTATCTGTGGCGGTTCTGGCGGCATGTGCCCAAAAAGGGGCGCGTTACGATTTTCGACCGCTCTTGGTACGGGCGGGTGCTGGTGGAGCGGGTGGAGGGGTTCTGCACAGAGTCAGACTGGCTACGCGCGTACACGGAAATCAACGATTTCGAGCACGAACTAAAAGCCGATGGCGCAATCATCCTCAAGTTTTGGTTGCAAATTTCGGAAGATGAGCAATTGCGCCGTTTCAAAGAGCGCGAGGCGACCGCGTTTAAGCGTTACAAAATTACGGCGGAAGATTGGCGCAACCGCGAGAAATGGGATGCCTATCATCAAGCCGTCTGCGACATGGTGGAACGCACGAGTACGGGACTCATTCCTTGGACATTGGTAGAAGCCAATGACAAACAATTTGCCCGCGTCAAAGTGCTGGAAACGTTGTGCGACAAGCTAGAAGCCGCCTTAAAAGTGAGCAAGGACCAGGCGGGAAAGGACAACGCAGGAAAGCCTCCCGCTGCGGTTAAACCAGAGAAATAACGATGGACGCTGCCCCGCGCGCTTCAGGCACGATGCGCCGTGCGTTGATTTTTGTGCTGTGCTTGGCTGGGCTAGCGGGATTGGGCGTACTGGCTTGGGTTGCCAACCGTGCGCCGCAGGCCGCGCCCATGCCATCGCAGGGCAGGGCAGGGGCGGCGGCAACAACAACGGCAGCGCCTCCCGCGCAGACGGCACGGGTTGAAGTGGCAACGGTGACAGCGCGCGAAATCATTGATGATGTGGCGGCGGTGGGGACGTTAGTCTCCAACGGCTCGGTAATTTTGCGGCCGGAAGTGGCGGGGCGGGTGGCGGCCATCCGTTTTCGGGACGGCATGGCCGTAAAGAAAGGAAGCGTGCTGGTGGAACTGGATGCGTCAGTACAGTCCGCCGAAGCGCGGCAAGCCCAAGCGGAATTGTTGCTGGCTGAAGCCAACGCCCGCCGCATTGAAGATTTATTCAAACAGCAGTTTGTGAGCAGCAGCGCCCGCGACGAAGCCATATCGAAACGCGAAGTGGCCCGTGCAAATACCGCGCTTGCTTTGGCGCGCTTAGCGCGGACCCGCATCCGTGCGCCGTTTGATGGCATCGTGGGGATACGCAAAGTCAATATTGGCGATTACGTCCGGGATGGCGACGCGCTTATCAATATTGAGGACATCGCCACGCTCAAGCTCGATTTTCGGTTGCCCGAAACATACCTCTCCCGGCTCAAGCCGGGCCAAAAGCTGGATGTCACCAGCGATGTGATGCCCGGCCGGGTTTTTCCGGCAGAAGTTGAAGCCATCGACCCGCTTGTTGATGCCGACGGCCGGGCGGTGCTGTTGCGTGCGCGGTTGTCTAACGAAGAGGGTCATCTGCGTCCCGGCGTATTTGCCCGTGTGCGCTTGATTGTTGGGCAGCGCAATGAAGTGATGCTGATGCCCGAATCCGCCCTCATTCCCGCGCCGGGGCAGACGCAGTACGTGTACCGCATCGATGGCGGCGTGGCGCGCCGGGTGGAAATCAAAACAGGCATGCGCCGTGCGACGGAAGTGGAGGTCACGCAAGGGCTTCGCCCCGGCGATGTGGTTGTGGTGGCCGGCCAGTTCAAATTGCGCGAGGGGATGTCGGTAGAGGTAGTGCAGGATGGGACGGGGAAAAAGTAATTTCATGCGGCAGCATGTGGCGCGAAGCGCCAAGAGAGGACCAGCGGCGCAACTGAGGAATTTTTCACGGGCGGCAACATTGAATTATTTGGTGATAACATCGCGCTTTTGTTTGTAGAGACACGCCACAAAAAGCCCGGATTAGAAGGATTGCCATAATGAGTACGCCTGAACCCGGCAGCGCCGCTGCCAAAGCGGCCGAAGCCGCCAAAGCCAAAGCCCTCAAGAAGCTCACCCAGCCCGTCCCCACCCCGGCCGCCAAAGCCGCGCAGGAAGTTCGCAAAGAAATCGCCAACATGACACCGCTGGGGAGGTTCGCCGCCGCCCTGCCGGGGAATATCGGCTACACCGAACTCAATGACATGCTGGACGCCTTCGCCAGCGCCTTTACCCAGAAAAACCGCATCCTCACGTTCCAGATCGGAGACGGCGAGGAATACGCCGACCGCATCCTTGCCCAGCATGCGGAGGGGCGCGAGGCCCTCTCCGAGTCCTACAAGTACGAAGTCACCTGTCTCTCCCCTGACGCCTTTATCCCGCTAGACAGCTTCCTCGGCAAAGCCGCGCAGATTGACA
>JAIRPB010000214.1 GCA_031257305.1 Azoarcus sp. | reverse complement strand
GGCTTCAGTCATGCTTTGGCTTCCTTCCTCACCACCACATCCTGCATGACCAGATACCGCAAGTCTGATGCAAAAAACATATTGAGCGCATCGGCGGGGGAGAGAATCATTGGTTCGCCACGGCGGTTGAGGGAGGTATTTAGCACCACGCCGTTGCCCGTTAGCTTTTCTAGTTCCCGCATCAAATCGTAATAGCGCGGGTTGAATTCGCGCTTCAAAACTTGTGCGCGGGAGGTGCCGTCTTGGTGGACGACTTCTGGGACGCGGGTTTTCCATTCATCAACGACTTCAAACGTGAAGGTCATGAAGGGGGCGGGATGGCCGGTGCCGAACATTTGCGGGCCGACGGTATCCAGCATTGAGGGGCAGAAGGGACGCCAGCGTTCGCGGAATTTGATTTGCGCGTTGATGCGGTCAGCGACGCCCGGCACGCTTGGGCAACCGAGGATAGAGCGGTTGCCAAGGGCGCGCGGGCCAAATTCCATGCGCCCTTGAAACCACGCGACTGGGTTGCCATCGGCGAGCAGGCGGGCGGTTTTTTGCGGGATGTCTTGGGCGTCGATTTTTTCCCAATGGAGCGCCGTTCCATGCTCGCGTTCAAAGCGGGCAATGGCGGCGATGACATCTTCATTTGAAAAATCGGGGCCAAGGTAGACGTGTTCCATTTTTTCGACGGGAACATTCATCTGCTGTGAAACATACGCGGCCGCGCCCACCGCCGTGCCCGCGTCGGAGGCGGCGGGCTGGACGTAAAGCTCTTTGACTTCAGGGCGGGCGATGATTTTTTGGTTGAGCTTCACATTGAGCGCACAGCCGCCCGCGAAAGCGATTTTGCCGGTTTCGCGGATGATGTCGCCGAGGTAGTAGTCCATCATTTCCAGCGAGAGTTTTTCAAACAGCGCCTGAATGCTTGCGGCGTAATGGACATAAGGCTCGTCAGCCACGTCGCCTTGGCGTTTGGGGCCTAGCCACTCCACGAGTTTGGGCGAAAAGTAATAGCCCTTGCCGTTTTCCTTGTAACGCTTGAGGCCGATGACGTTGGCGTAGTCGGTATTGATGACGAGTTCGCCTTTCTCGAATTTTGCCAGTCGGGAAAAATCGTATTTCGTCGCGTCACCGTAAGGGGCCATCCCCATGACTTTGAATTCGCCGTCAAGCATATCGAACCCAAGATATTCCGTGAGCGCCCCGTACAGGCCGCCTAGGGAATCAGGGTCGAAGAATTCTTTGATTTTGTGGATATGCCCGTTTTCGCCCCAGCCGAAAAACGTAGTGGCGTATTCGCCTTTGCCGTCAATGCCGAGAATGGCGGTTTTTTCTTTGAACCCAGAGCACAAATAGGCGCTGGCGGCATGCGCGAGGTGGTGTTCGACGGGCTGGATGACCGTATTTTTGAGATTAAACCCAAGCTGCACGAGACACCATTCGATGCGCTTTTTGTAACGATGGAAGCGCCGGTTGCCCATAAAAAGGGCGTCGAGCGAACGGTCGGGCGCGTAAAGGTAGCGGCGGGCGTAGTGCCAGCGGGCAGGCTCCATGAGGTTGATGGGCGCGTAGGGAATGGCTACAACGTCAACATCGGAGGGTTTAACCCCGGCGTAAGCTAGACAGAATTTGGCCGCTTCGTAAGGCATACGGTTTTTGGCGTGTTTGTCGCGCACGAAACGTTCTTCTTCAGCGGCGGCGACAAGTTTGCCGCCAATGTAGAGGGCGGCGGAGGGGTCGTGGCCGACAGCGCCGGAAAGTCCAAGAATGATTAGGGACACTGAAAAACCTCGGAGGGCAAACCGCGTTAAGCGCGGTGGCAAGGAACAAGTAGGCAAAGGATTATACTTGCCACTTCTTCTAATACTTCTTACGGTTCATTGCATTCCGTTTTTACTTTTACGATGAGCAAGATTCTTTTGACGGGTTCTAGCGGTTTTGTGGGGCAAGCACTGGCGAGGCGGCTCGTGGCGGAAGGCCACCATCTTAGGCTGCCTGTGAGGTCAGAACTCCTTTGGCAATCAGAAAACGCGGAAACATTTCATTTTGAAGGGCTTGAAACCCCTATGAACTGGATGGATGCGTTGGGCGGGGTGCGGACGGTTATCCATTGTGCGTGCCGCCCGTATTTTGAGAATGACCCCGCCGCCGACCCGCAGGCTGAATACCGCCGCTGTAATGTAGATGGCACTGTCCGGCTTGCCAGCCAGGCCGCACGGTCCGGGGTGCGCCGCTTTGTGTTTGTGAGCACGGCAGAGGTTTGCGGGACGCGGTCCCGGCCCGGCTATCCATTTTCTGTGGAATCCGCGCCGGCCCCGGCCAGTTTGTTTGCGGTGTCTAAATTGGAAGCCGAACGTGCTTTGTCATCCCTTACCGCAAGCAGCCGCATGGAAATTGTGATTGTCCGTCCGGCTCCGGTTTACGGCCCCGGCGTAACAGGCGATTTTCTTGTGCTGATGCGCTGGCTTGACCACGGCAAGGCGCTACCGCTACTGGAAGATGATTGCTTCCGCAGCAGGGTGTCGCGCAGCAACCTTGTTGACCTGCTGACATGTTGCGTGTCGCATCCCGCTGCCGGCGGGCATATTTTGTATGTGAGTGACGGAGAGGATTTAACGGGGGCTGATTTTGTGCGCCGTTTAGGCGATGCGCTGGGCAAACCGGCAAAGTTATCCAGAAAGCCGCTATGGATGTCTTTTCGCGGGAAACGTGCGTTCATTGAGCGGCTAAAAACGCCTATGCAGGTTGATATTGAACATACCCGTCGCTTACTTAGTTGGACACCGCCCTATGAAATCGACGATACTCTGGCACAGACAGTGGCATATTTCCGTAGACATATGTAAAACCAATCGCCAAGATTATTCTGTTCTAAGCACAATCCTTTCCCATGAAATCCCGTTTTTCCATTCCCACGCTGTTGGTTTTTCTTTTTGACCTTTTGGCGGCCGCCGTAGCTTGGGCGGGCGGTGTGCTGATTCGTTCCAATTTCATATGGCCGTCTGGCTTTAATGTTTCTGTTGGGACGGCACTTATCACGATGCTGTTCGTGCATGGCCTGATTTGCTATCGGGTAGGGCTGTATCGCGGCATCTGGCGCTTTGCCAGTATTCCCGACCTTAAGCGCGTTCTGTATGCAACAGTCGTTTCAGCGGGCGGCCTTATGGCGGTTAAGGTTCTTTTTGATATAACGGGTCCCATTTTGCCGCGCGCGATGCTCATCCTTTATCCCATGCTGCTTGCCGCCATGATGTGCGGGGGGCGTGTGGTTTGGCGGATATGGAAAGAGCGCCGCCTGTACGGGGCATTCGCCGCATCGGGTGAGCCGGTTGTTATTGTTGGCGCGGGCAGTAGCGGGAAAATGCTGGTGAACGCGCTTGAACGCCGCCCGGACTGGCGGGTGGTGGCGTTGCTTGACGATGACCGCGCCAAGTGGGGCAGGGAACTCTCCGGCATCCCGGTTGTGGGCGGAACCGATATGCTTTTGCAGGTGCTTGATAAATACCAAGCGGAACATGTCATCCTCGCTATGCCGTCGGCTTCTTCCGCCGTTATCAAGCGGGTTGCCAATGCGGCTGTCGGCGCAAATGCCAAAGTATTTATCGTGCCGGGCATTGAAGAGCTTATGTGCGGGCGGGTAGAAATCGACGCCATGCGGCCTATTGAAATTGAAGATTTGCTTGGGCGCGACCCCATCCGTATTGATGCGGGGCATGTGCACAAAATATTTGCCTTCCACACAATCCTTATTACGGGCGCGGGCGGTTCCATTGGCAGCGAGCTATGCCGCCAATTGGCCCATTTCGAGCCGCAACGCTTGCTATTGCTTGAATCAAACGAATTTGCGCTTTATTCGATTACCGAATGGTTTGCCATCAACCGGCCTAACTTAAACGTGGTCCCGCTTATCGGCGACATCCGGGACGAAGTCCGTAACGAAGAGATTTTTTCTACATGGCATCCGCAGGCCATATTCCACGCCGCTGCCTATAAGCATGTCCCGCTGATGGAAACGGGCAATGCTTGGCAAGCCGTGCGCAACAATGTGTTTGGTACGCTCCAGCTTGCCCGTTGCGCCCATCTGCACGGCGCAGAACGTTTTGTGATGATTTCTACCGACAAGGCCGTTAACCCGACTAACGTCATGGGAGCCACAAAACGTCTGGCTGAAATGGTATGCCAAGCGTTTTCTACAATCAGCGATACCTGTTTTGGCATCGTGCGTTTTGGCAATGTTATCGGCAGTTCGGGAAGCGTCGTCCCCAAATTCCAAGCGCAAATCGCCCGGGGCGGTCCCGTTACCGTGACACACCCTGAAGTGACCCGTTATTTCATGTCTATTCCCGAAGCCGCGCAATTGGTACTTCAGGCGGCGGCGCAAGGGGAAAAAGGGGAGATTTTCGTATTCGATATGGGCGAGCCGGTCAAAATTGCTGACCTCGCCCGCAATATGATTCGCTTATCGGGATATACCGAGGCACAGATTCCCATCGAATTCACAGGGTTGCGGCCCGGCGAAAAACTCTACGAAGAACTCATCGCGGATGCCGAGCACACGCTCCCGACGCCTCACCCCAAACTGCGGATTGCGAGTTCGCGCCAAGTTGAAGAAGGTTTTCTGAACAACCTGCAAAACTGGCTGGAATCACCGGCCCCGTTAGATGACGAAACAGTGCGGCGCGATATTCAGCAATGGGTGACTGAATATGCGCCATTGCAACCCGATGGCGGTGTTCGTTTGTCCAAGGATAGGGCATAGCGCATAGCGCATAGAAAGCTAAAACATGCGGATAACCACACTTATTTCTTTCTGTGACCAATGAGACAATCCGGCGGATAACTGATTTCGGGTACTGTCTTTATGACAACTCCTCCGCCTAAAAAGTCTCGCCAAACGGGAAAGGGCAACGCAAAATCCCCACCGGAACAAACCGACAGCGGAGGCGATGTGGATTCTCCTTCTGAAATCGCGCGCGAAACATTACGCCAGCTCGCGCTCCAAAAAGTCCCCCCCACGCCAGACAAATACCGCGAACTCTATTTCAAAATACGCGGTACGCCTGACGAAGAAATTTTCCCCGTTCATATGCTTGGCGCAATTGCCCAAGCACTGCCACGCAGTACGCCCGCCGCCCAGCGCAATGCGCGGTCATTTGAAGAAGCCGTTAGCAAAGCGCAATGGCCTTTGCTCAAACAAGCCATCCTTGATTTTTGCGTTACCCGTTCTGACGAACAAAAGCCTTGGGCCACCCTTATCCGCGAGCTAATTACCCAGTTTGAGCGCCGCCACGACAAACTAACCTTAGCCCGCAAGCGCGAAGCCCTGAGCCATGTGCTAGACGCCAATCCCAAACCCGACATTCTCTATAACCGTCTGAATGCGCTGGTGAATGAATGGAGCCAGTCAGGCGGCGGGGCAAAAGGGATTGAAACGAGGCTTCCCGGCGATTCTTCCGCTGAAGCTATTGAAATTGCCGAAGCCGCCGAAATTGCTGAACAGGGCGTCCCGCTTGAAACGCCCATGCGTCTGCTTCTGTCCAAATTGCTGGCGGATGGCATCATTCCGTTAGCCGGGGATGACGAACTCATCGTTAAAGAAGCGCGGGCGCTTTCCAATGAACTGCTCGACACAGAAGGGGACCTCACAAACAGCAGCTTTGTTTCCCGGTTTGAACGGCTTGTTATCCATATGGAACGTTCCGGCGTGGAACACCTCGCCGTGCGCGAGGCGCTGCTGGATTTGTTGCGGCTGATTATTGAAAACATCCAAGAACTGGTTATTGATGACAGTTGGCTGCACGGCCAGTTAAAGGCCATCTCTGATATCTTTGCCGGCCCGCTGAGCCTACGGGCGCTGGACGATGTGGGGCAGCAGCTGCGTGATGTCATCGACAAGCAAAGCCGGCTCAAGCGCGAACTGGCTGAAGCCCAGGACCTTCTCAAAGAGATGCTTGCGGGTTTTGTCGACCACCTTGCGGAAGTCACCGTCCATACCGGCGATTATCACGATTTGTTAAGCCGCAGCGTGCGCCGCATCAGCGAGGCAACCAACATTGCTGATTTGTCCGAAGTCGTCGGCGAACTTCTGCACGGAACCCGCCTAACGCAAGAAACCGCCCACCGTACCGGGCAGGAACTCATCGAGTTGCGCGAGCGTGTTGATGCGGCCAACCGGGAAATCGAGCGTCTGCAACACGAACTAGACGCCGCCAGCCGTCTTGTGCGTCACGACCCGCTCACGGGCGTGCTCAACCGCAAAGGGTTATCCGAAGCCATGACGCGGGAAGTCTCCCGCGCGCGCCGCAAAGGCGCTCCCCTATGCGTGGCGTTAATCGACATCGACAATTTCAAAAAATTCAACGATGTTTACGGCCACAGCACGGGTGATGACGCCTTGCGCCATCTCACCAGCACCGTCACCGAAACCCTGCGCCCGCAAGACGTGGTTGCGCGGTACGGCGGCGAAGAATTCATCATCCTATTGCCGGATACCCCGCCTGAAACAGCCAATACCATTCTGGTGCGCCTACAGCGCGAACTCACCAAGCGGATATTCTGCGCCCCCGACAGCGAGCGGCTGCTGATTACCTTTAGTGCCGGCATTGCCCTGCTGGCCCCGGACGAAGACCCCGAAGAAGCCATAGCCCGTGCGGACGAAGCCATGTATGCCGCCAAACGTGCGGGCAAAAACCGAGTTTTAACAGCAGCGTGAAATCAGCATGGGACGTATTTGTTCCGGCTCACTACAATATGGAATCGTCACAAAGCCGGGCGGTTCCAATGTCAGAAAAATTTACGCTTCAGCCGTTGCTTGACCTTGCCAATGCCCGTATGGATGAAGTGACCCGCCAGCTTGGGGAATTGATAGCCTCCGAGAGAAGCGGCCAGCAAAAGCTAGAACTGCTCCAGTGCTACCGCAGTGAATACAGCGAGCGTTTCATGGAAGCCGCGCGCGGCGGCATGGGAGCCGAAGCCATGCGCAACTACAGCAACTTCCTAGGCCGCATTGACGAAGCCGTAGCGGCCCAACAGCAAATCGTCGAACAGTCGCGCCAGCACACCTCGCAAGGCCAGCAGCAATGGGTAGAACAGCACACCCGTGTACGCGCTTTCGACACCCTCTCGCAACGATTCCAAGACGAGCAAACCCGCAAAACGCTACGCCAAGAGCAACGCATCAGCGACGAACACGCCAGCCGCCTCTGGGTGGGGCGGGATGAAAAGTAGGG
>JAIRPB010000209.1 GCA_031257305.1 Azoarcus sp. | reverse complement strand
TTGATGGCCGGGTCACGCTCATCAAACGAATGCGCCACCAGACCAGAATCGCGGTCTAGCCCAAGAGTTAGCTGTGTGAGGTCGTTTGAACCGATGGAAAAGCCGTCGAAATGCTGGAGAAACTGTTCCGCAAGCAGCGCATTCGATGGAATCTCGCACATCATGATGAGCTTGAGTTCATTCTCGCCCCGCTTCAATCCGTGCTCGGCGAGAAGATTCACAACGCCCTCCGCCTCGGCAAGGTTACGCACGAAAGGAATCATGATTTGCACATTAGACAAGCCCATCTCGTTGCGCACTTTGCGCAACGCCGCGCATTCAAGCTCAAAGCAGTCTCGGAAACTATCCGCAAGGTAGCGCGACGCGCCACGAAAACCCAGCATCGGATTTTCTTCTTCAGGCTCATAAAGATGCCCGCCTAAAAGTTTGCGGTATTCGTTTGACTTGAAATCGGACATGCGCACGATAACCGGCTTGGGATAAAACGCGGCGGCAATCGTCGCCACGCCTTCAGCCAGCTTGTCGATAAAGAACTGGCGCGGGCTACTGTACCCGCGTGACCTTGTCAAAATGGCAACTTGCAGGGAAGAGGGGGCTTGGTCGATTTCCAAAATGGCTTTGGGGTGGATGCCAATCATGTTGTTGATGACAAACTCCAGCCGCGCCAGCCCTACGCCGCCATTGGGAATCTGCGAAAACTCGAATGCGAGTTCTGGATTACCCACATTCATCATAATTTTGACCGGCAGGGTAGGCAGGTTGCCCATGTCTGTTGTCACCACATCAAACGCCAGTTTGCCGGGGTATACATAACCGGTATCGCCTTCGGCACAGGAAACTGTTGCCTCGTCGCCCTCGGCGAGCGAATCGGTTGCGTTACCACAGCCAACAATCGCGGGGATTCCCAATTCACGCGCAATAATCGCGGCATGGCAGGTCCGCCCCCCGCGATTCGTGACGATGGCGCTGGCACGCTTCATTACCGGCTCCCAATTTGGGTCCGTCATGTCTGTCACCAGTACATCACCCGCTTGCACACGGTTCATCTCCGACGCATCCGAGACAATGCGCACCGTCCCCGCGCCGATTTTCTGCCCAATGGCACGGCCACTGGCCACAGGCTTTCCGCCAGATTCTCTAAGCCGGTATTTCTCCATGACCAGACCAGAACCTTGGCTTTTCACCGTTTCAGGCCGCGCTTGGAGGATATAGAGCTTGCCGTCCTCGCCGTCTTTGCCCCATTCGATGTCCATTGGGCGGCCATAATGCCGTTCAATGATAACAGCATAATTTGCCAATTCCAGCACATCTTTATCAGTAATAGCAAACTGGCCACGGTCACTTTCCGGCACATCCACGGTACGCACGGATTTACCCGCTACGCGCTCGTCAGAAAAAACCATCTTGATGAGTTTGGAACCCAGCCCGCGCCGTATGATGGCGGGATACCCCTTAGCAAGCATCGGTTTATGGACGTAGAACTCATCCGGGTTGACCGCGCCCTGCACCACGGTTTCGCCCAACCCATACGAGGCGGTGATAAACACCACGTCTTTGAAGCCAGATTCTGTATCGAGCGAAAACATCACGCCTGACGCGCCAGTGTCTGAACGCACCATCCGCTGTACGCCCGCCGAAATAGCCACTTCGCTGTGCGCAAAGTCTTTGTGGACACGGTAAGCAATGGCACGGTCATTGTAGAGCGAAGCAAATACTTCTTTGATGGCTCGCAGGATATTGGCATAACCGTGGATATTGAGAAACGTTTCCTGCTGCCCGGCAAAAGAAGCATCCGGCAAATCCTCGGCCGTCGCCGAAGAGCGCACTGCAAAACTGCCCTCGCTTGAACCTGCAGCAATATTCTCGTAAGCTCTTTTGATTTCGGCTTCCATCTGGGGCAGGAACGGAGTATCCAAAATCCATTGGCGGATTTGCGCACCGGCGCGGGCCAGCGCATCGACATCATCGATGTTAAGCGCATTCAAAACGGCGTCGATGCGCTCAGACAACCCGCCTTGCGCCAAGAACTGACGGAAGGCTTCAGCAGTTGTGGCAAAACCGCCCGGTACGCGCACGTTGGACGGCAGTTGACTAATCATCTCGCCCAGCGAGGCGTTTTTGCCACCGACCTTGTCGGTATCAGTGATGCGTAAATCGGCAAAAGGAATGACAAAAGGTTGCATAGGACAGGCTTCCAGAATTTGCTCAGAAAAAGCAAAATGCAGATTCTACGTAAAAGGCTCTCCCCGTGCACGGCAGGGTTTGCCCCAATACATGCTTTTCCGCCTACCAGTGGGGTTCCGCAAGTTTTTTATGGGCCAAATTTATGAATGACCTTCCTGTCCGCAAAGTGTTTTTTGTCTCCGATGGAACCGGCATCACCGTCGAGACTCTTGGCCACAGCCTGTTATCGCAGTTTCCCAGCACACGGTTCCAGCATGTGCGTATGCCCTTTGTCGATGACATCCCCAAAGCGCAAGACTGTGCCCGCCAAATCCGAAAAACTTTCCAAGACACCGGGCAGCGTCCCATCGTGTTCAGCAGCCTGGTTAATCCCGAATCGGCCGCTGCCTTGCACGAAGCGCACGACAGCGCCCTCTTCCTTGACCTCTTCGAGCGATTCATCGAACCGCTCGAAAACGAGCTTGGCCAGCGGTCTACCCACGCCATCGGGCGCTTCCACGGCGTCGCCGACAGCCGCGACTACCAAAAACGCATTGAGGCAATCAACTTTGCCATGACCCACGACGACGGTGTCTCCAGCACGGCTGACCTGCTCAAAGCCGACGTTATCCTTGTCGGCGTTTCGCGCTCCGGCAAAACGCCGACCAGCCTTTATCTGGCGATGCAATTTTGCGTGAAGTCTGCCAATTACCCGCTCATTCCCGAAGATTTCGAGCGCAACAAGCTGCCGGGAGAACTCCACGAATTTCGCGGCAAACTTTTTGGCCTGACCATCTCGCCAGAACGGCTCTCACAAATACGGCAAGAGCGCCGCCCTAACAGCCACTACGCCAGCCTAGAAAACTGCCGCTACGAGATTGAAGCCGCGCAAAAGCTCATGCGGCGCGAAAACATCCGCTGGCTCGATTCCACCGCAAAATCTATCGAGGAAATCTCCGCCACCATTATGCAAACGGTACGGATTGAAAAGGAATTTTGAGCAGCGCCATCTGCCAAAAGCTATAATGCAAAACTTTCCAAACGGAACAGATTATGAAAAGACCGCGCATTAAACGCCGGGGCGGCATTGGCCGCCATGCCGAAGAACTATTAAGGCTGGCCAGCGGTTTAGCCGAATCCTGTTGCCGAATCGAAGACCGTTTCTGGGAAGACCGCCTCGCGTCAGCCATCGACCTAGCACTGGCACACGGCGATGATGAAACCTTTGATAACGCGCTTGCCCAATCCTTCAGCCGTAGCGGCTTTCTCTACAACGAACTGGCTGATGCTATTGAATCACGCACCGAATCGCCGCCACTCCCCGGCAACGAACACGACATCGTTTTCATCGCCGCCCCCATTCTGGCTTGGTCGCGCTTCCGCATACCGGCCCGTACACTCCCCGCCGCCGCCCTATCTAACCTGCGCGTGCACCTGCAAGCACACATCCTTGCCCAAAATGCCCGTCTGGCACTGGCAGATTTTCTCTTCAGCCCAGACCAACTCCCGCAAGGTTACTGCGATACCGCCCAATTCGCCGTCCGCCTAGGGCAAGCCGCGCTCAAAGGCGATGATGTCCACATCGACACCGACGGCATGCCCGAAACCGACCAATACCTCTCCGATACCCGCTACATTCTGGCGACCGCCGTCGTGCCACGCGGACAGGCCATTTTCCGCTGGCAGGAAGCCGACGGAAACCGCGTTGAGGCACTGGCGCAGTGGCGCGGGCAGGGCGGTGCCTGCCTCACCCCGCTCCTCCCCGGGTGTGCGCTCGAGGTCGTACTGCCAGAATCTTATTTCGCCGCCTGCCGCGCCGCCGACAAAATGGGCCGCGCCTATTCCGTGCGCGCTTCCGTCGCTTTTCTTGCCGCCTCGCTTGATGTGCCCGTTGTCAACCTGCAAGCGGTCATCGCCCCCTTCTGGGACGAACAAATTGAGGAATACCGGATTGGCTTTACCATTTCTGGCCACAACGAGGTCGTGCATGGCGTTGTTTGGCCGCTGCTAGATTTAGAAGACGAAGCCGTAGACGTCCCCGCTGAAATCGAAAACGTACTGCGCGAATGCGGTATCGGCATCATCAAAACGCTCGAACACCGCTTCCCGCTCGAATACTGCGAAGACTGCGGCGCACCGCTCTACCCCTCGCCCGACGGCGAAGCCGTCCACGCCGAAATGCCCGAAGCAGAAGGCGGACAGATTTCACAGCATTTACACTGACCTGCCGTTATATTGTTACGACAGCGACGCGAAGTGCCCGCCTTTGCCCAAGGCGGGCTGCCCGTCCCGAAATACCCGAGTCAAAACTCAAACAGATTTAATAGTTTCTGCATTGACCCACCATCCCTAACAACAATTACTGGAGGCTCAATTATGAAAAAGTCCGTTGCATTCAAATTCGCGCTATTGGCATTTTCTATTATGCCAACCGCCGTCTGCGCGGCACATTGGGGTTATGAAGGTGAAGGTTCCCCTGAACGTTGGGGTGAATTAGATAACGCATGGAAAACATGTAAATTGGGAATGAACCAATCCCCAATCAATATCGATGCAACATTAAACGCCCGCATTTCCCCTCTGCCAATAAATTACATTGACGCGCCAGAGACGTTAGTCAATAACGGCCATACTATTCAGGCAAACATGAAAGCGGATGCAAAAACAACAATTACAATAGACAATAAACCCTATACGCTTCATCAGTTTCATTTTCACGCCCCCAGCGAAAATACTATTCGCGGAAAATACTACGCGATGGAAATGCACTTAGTGCATAAAAATGCTGAAGGGGAAATCGCCGTCGTTGCGGTGATGTTTGAAAAAGGGGCTGAAAATACTGAATTAGACAAACTCTGGAAAGTCATGCCCGAACAAGCCGATAAAAAATCCCTCATCGAAGACTCTTTTGACATCAATAAATTGCTGCCAAAAGAAAAAAATTATTGGCGTTTTAGCGGTTCCCTCACCACTCCGCCCTGCTCTGAAGGCATCATCTGGCTGGTACTAAAGCGCCCGCTGACGCTCTCGGAAAAGCAACTTGAAAAATTCGCCCACGCAATGCACCACCCTAACAACCGCCCTGTACAACCCCTGCACGGACGCACGGTGGTTGAATAGCGCATTGCATTGCGCACAAAAAAAAAGAGCGACAAGCTAAATGCCTGTCGCTCTTTTTTTGGAAGCCAATAAACCCTATTCCCCTATACGTAATTCATTTCTCTTAGAAGAAAGAATTAAACCCGCCGCTAAATCTTAAGCTCAAACGACAAATCCACCCGATTCCGGCTGTATTGCTGGCTCCAGATATTGGAATTGCGCCTAAGGTAACGGTACTGAAGATGCCCGCCCCATGTCGGGCCACGCAGAAATCAAAGAACCTGTTGCGCCCTTCCCGCTTGCTAAAATACGCCTCCACAACAAGCCTACTTGCCTAGGCATCCGCAACCCCAACCCAAGCCGAACACCGTGAACACACGCAACAAGGCGCAAGCCACTTCCTCCCGCCCCCCTTCGGAATGCGACATCGATGCCCATACTCCGGTGATGCAGCAGTATTTACGCATCAAAGCGCAGCACCCTGGCATGTTGCTTTTTTACCGTATGGGCGATTTTTATGAACTGTTTTTCGATGACGCCGAAAAAGCCGCCCGCTTGCTCGACATCACTTTAACCACGCGGGGCAAATCGGCCGGGCAGGCCATCAAAATGGCGGGGGTGCCGTTTCACGCCGTTGAGCACTATCTGACGAAGCTCGTCAAACTTGGCGAATCTGCTGTGATTGCTGAACAAGTGGGCGAACCGGGCGCGGGCAAAGGGCCGATGGAACGCGCCGTGAGCCGCATCGTGACTCCGGGCACCCTCACTGATGCGGCCTTGCTGGATGAGCGCAAAGATTCGCTGCTGCTGGCCCTCAACCTCCATCGCGGCGTATTGGGCCTCGCTTGGCTCAACCTTGCCAACGGCGACTTACGGCTTGCTGAAGTGCCGCCCGAATCCCTTGCTTCACAGTTCGAGCGCCTCGCCCCGGCGGAAGTGCTCGCGCCAGATAATCTTGCCTTGCCGCTGCTTGATACTCTCGCCCCGGCGCTGCGGCGGCTCGCTGACTGGCAGTTTGACACTCAAACGGCCGCCCAATCGCTCGCCGAGCATTTTGGTGTTCGTGACCTCACCAGCTTCGATGCCGCCGATGTGCCCGTCGCGCTGGGTTCAGCGGGCGCATTGCACGGCTACGCCCAAAGTACCCAACGCCAAAATCTGGCCCATATCACCCGGCTTGTTGTCGAGCGCGATTCCGAATTTCTGCGGATGGATGCCGCCACCCGGCGCAATCTTGAACTCACCGAGACTTTGCGGGGCGAGAGCGCCCCCACGCTTTTATCGCTGCTGGATACCTGCGTCACCAGCATGGGCAGCCGCTGGCTGCGGCATGCCATCCACCACCCTCTGCGCCATCCCGCCATCCCCGCCGCCCGCCACCGCGCCGTCGCCGCCCTGCTTGAAGAGGATGCCAGCGGGCATGCCCGCGCCGACGCTCTCCGGCACATCCTTGCAGAAGTGGCCGACATCGAACGCATCACCGCCCGCGTGGCGCTCAAAAACGCCCGCCCACGCGACCTCTCCGCGCTACGCGAAAGCCTCGCCCATCTGCCTAACCTGCTGCCCGCGCTGGCAAACACCGCCAGCAACCTCATCGATGAACTGGCAGACGGGTTAAAAGTGCCGCCCGCGCCCCATGAGCTTCTTGTCCGGGCGATTGCCCCAGAACCTGCCGCGATGGTGCGGGATGGCGGCGTTATCGCGGCAGGGTTTGATGCTGAACTTGATGAACTGCGCGACATCCAAGCCCATTGCGGCAATTTCCTCATCCGTTTAGAAGAACAAGAACGGGCGCGCACCGGCATTGCCAACCTCAAAGTGGAGTTCAACAAAGTGCACGGCTTCTATATTGAAGTCAGCCATGCCAACGTCGCCAAAATTCCCGCCGACTACCGCCGCCGCCAGACCCTCAAAAATGCCGAGCGTTACATCACGCCAGAACTCAAAGCCTTTGAGGACAAATCAATTTCCGCGCAAGAACGGGCACTCATACGCGAGAAAATGCTTTTCGATACCCTCCTCGACGAACTCGCCCCCTACATTCCCGCGTTCCAGCAAGCCGCCCGCGCCATTGCCACGCTCGATGCCCTAGCCGCGTTTGCCGAAGCCGCGCGCCGTTACGATTACGTAGAGCCGGCATTCTCTTCCCAACCCGGCATCCGCATTTCTGGGGGACGCCATCCTGTGGTGGAGCGCCAAGTCGAGCACTTCATCCACAACGACGCTTTTCTCTCTCCCGCACGGCGGATGCTCCTCATCACCGGCCCGAACATGGGCGGAAAATCCACCTTCATGCGGCAAGTCGCGCTCATTGCCCTCATGGCGCACATCGGCAGCTTTGTTCCCGCCGCGCAAAGCCAAATAGGGCCGCTAGACGCTATCTACACCCGCATTGGAGCCTCCGACGACCTCGCGTCAGGCCGCTCCACCTTCATGGTCGAGATGACCGAAGCCGCCGCCATCCTCCACGGCGCCACCGAAAACAGCCTCGTGCTCATGGACGAAATCGGGCGCGGCACCTCCACGCTAGACGGTCTGGCGCTGGCTTTTGCCATTGCCCGCCACCTACTAGAAAAAAACAAGAGCCTTAGCCTGTTTGCCACCCATTATTTTGAATTAACCCAGCTCAGCGCCGAATACCCCGACTGCGCCAACGTCCATCTGGATGCCGTCGAACACGGCCACAACATCGTTTTCCTTCACGCACTCGAAGAAGGCCCCGCCAGCCAAAGCTACGGCATAGAAGTTGCCGCGCTAGCAGGCATTCCCGCCCCGGTCATCCGCGAAGCGCGCAAACGGCTCCGCACACTCGAAAACCGCGCCATTGACGCAGGCCCGCAAGCCGACCTGTTTGCCGCCCTGCCGGAAGCAGAAAAAGAACCGCCCCTCTCGCATCCCGCGCTCACCGAACTTGCCGCCCTAAACCCAGACACGCTCTCCCCCCGCGAGGCGCTGGAAAAGCTCTACGCGCTCAAAAAACTCACTGCTTAACGCCTCCGTTAAGGCATGCGTTGACCACAACGGCAACGCCTACTATCATCACGGGTTCTGCGGGTTGTTAGCTCAGTTGGTAGAGCAGCGGACTTTTAATCCGTTGGTCGCAGGTTCAAGTCCTGCACAACCCACCAATAAAACCAAAGGGTTGCAACATCTCACCCTGCAAGCCTTTTTGTTTTGCGCCATTCCAGTGTAACCGTGACGAAAAAAAGAGCACCTTCGTCGCTCCCACGCTGATAGGGTATCCATGAAAAAACCTAAACGCTGGCTTTTCGTTTCTGTCTCGGCGGCATTCTTGCTAGTAGGCATTTTTTATGTAGTTAAAATTTATGGATTTAATCTGCAACACCCTATTGGAAAAGAAATCGATAACTTAAATGGCGTTGCGGTTTATTACAATGGGCCCGTCAGCAACGTCTCAGGCCGTCATCTCACGGCAGATGGCTACAATCTTGGATTGAAATATCAATGCGTTGAGTTCGTCAAAAGATATTATTACGAACATTATCAACATAAAATGCCTAATTCTTATGGCCATGCAAAAGATTTTTTTGATGGCCAGATTCAAGATGGCCAATTCAATACACAACGTGCCTTATATCAATACACCAATCCAAGCCAATCCAAACCAATGCCGGGAGATTTATTGATTTTTGACGGACATCCCTCAAATATTTATGGGCATGTTGCTATTATTTCAAACGTAGCAGAAAATGAAATTGAAATTATCCAGCAAAATCCTGGAAAGCAGGGTAAATCGAGAAAACGTATTCCCCTGCTCCAGCAAAGTGATAAATGGCAAATAGACAACGGGCGTATTCTGGGTTGGTTGCGGAAGAAAGAAAAGGAACCGCCATAATGGCCGCACGTAACCCAATTCACATTTCCTCCCCTTTTAGTATTACCACACTTGGCCAAGTGTTTACGCCGGACATTATTGTGGAGATGATGCTGGCGTTGCGTTCCAATTTTGGGCGTGTGCTCGAACCTTCTGCGGGAAAAGGGGCGTTTTCACACAAACTGCCGGGATGTGTCGCAATTGAACTAGATGCCCGCCTAGCGCCGCCAAATGTATGTGTCATAGATTTTTTTGATTTGCCTTTGGATGAACGGTTTGATACCGTCATTGGCAACCCTCCCTATGTGCGTTATCAAAACATCACCCCAGAAACCCGTGCAAAACTCTCTTCAAATCTCTTTGATGGCCGCTCTAACCTCTTTCTTTTTTTTATTGAAAAAAGTATTCGCCATCTCAACGATGGCGGTGAATTGATTTTCATCGTTCCGCGTGAATTCATTAAACTTACTTCGTCCGCAAAACTCAATGATTGGTTATTTGGACAAGGCACTATCACGCATTGGATTGAAACAGGAGATACCCACCTTTTCTCTGGCGCAATACCCAATTGCGCAATATTCCGTTTCGTGCGAGGTGATTTTTCGCGCCGTACACGCTGGCGGCGACTCGGTGACACACAATGGGATGAGCGAAAAATGGTGCATCTAAAAGGGCAAATCGCTTTTACGCATACCCCCCTTTCTGTGCCGCTTGCCGAATTGTTTGATGTTAAAGTGGGCGCGGTATCCGGTGCGGATAATATTTACACCCATGCACAAGGCAATCTCGAATTCGTCTGTTCACACACGGCTTCAAGCGGCCAAACCCGGCGCATGATTTACAACATCCTGCACCCCCATCTTGAACCGCACAAATCAACGCTTCTTGCGCGGCAGGTACGAAAATTTGATGAAAGCAATTGGTGGAAATGGGGGCGCAATTACTACAAATCCGCAATGCCGCGCATTTATGTTAACGGAAGAACACGAAATAAATATCCGTTCTTTACGCACAATTGTACTGCTTATGATGGCTCTATTTTGGCTCTCTTCCCAAAATCAAAAATTGACATCCAATATGCCATAAAATTACTCAATACAGCCGTACCTTGGGAAGAACTCGGTTTTGTCGTCGATAATCGCTATTTGTTTACCCAACGCAGCCTTGCTACCTTAATATTGCCAGACGTTTTCTCTGCCTTTTTACCCATAGAAAATACGAACGGGAATTTAAGCCAATGAGTTCTTACAAAAATTTATTGCTGCGTACCTTACTCATCTGTTGTGTGCTGCCATTAGCCAGTTGCGGCAACGATAACCCGCATTTCAGCAACACCGACATCAGCGGCGCAGACTACGCCAAAGACTTCGCGCTACGCGACCCCGACGGCAACACCCGGCGACTGGCGGACTTCCAGGGCAAAGCCGTCATTCTATTTTTTGGCTTTATCCAGTGCCCGGATGTATGCCCGACCGCACTAGTCCGTGCCGCCGACGTTCAGCGCCTACTCGGCGAAGATGCCAGCAAGTTCCAGATTATTTTCGTCACACTCGACCCTGAACGCGACACGCCCGAAATATTGCGCGAATACACAGCCGCATTCGGGGCGGACGTACTCGGCCTTTTGGGTACGCCCGAACAAACCAAAGAAACGGCAGATGCCTTCCGCATCTTCTATCGAAAAGTCCCCACCCGCAGCGGCTATACTATTGACCACACCGCCACCAGTTACATCTACGACCCCCAAGGCCGCATCCGGTTGGCTGTGGCACACCAAACACCTGCCGAACCCATCGCCGCCGACGTATCAATGCTTCTTCACCCTTCATCCACCTCAAACAAGTGAGCACTCTGATGAAATTCCACCTCCCTGCGGTACTTGCCGCAATGCTAACCATTATTCCCGCCGCCCAGGCCCAAGTCATCGTCAAAGACCCGTGGGTACGCGCTACCGTGACAGAACAAAAAGCAACCGGCGCCTTCATGAAAATTACCTCCCCGGCAGATGCCATCCTCATTAGCATCCGCACACCGCTTGCCGGACGTACCGAAATCCACGAAATGGCAATGGTTGGCGACACCATGAAAATGCGCCAGATCCCAAACCTCCCCCTTCCCGCAGACACAACCGTTGAACTCAAGCCGGGCGGTCTTCACATCATGCTGTACGAACTCACCCAACAAGCCAAAGAAGGCGACACGGTTCCCTTGACTCTCTTGATTGAAAGCCGAGGCAAACAGGAAATAGTTGAGGTCAATGCCACAGTGCGCCCCCTTAATATGCACACCCATTGACGCATTGAGGTTGCAGACATCCGGCTCCCGTGCCACCATCCGTTTCCTCGTAAAAACAAACAGCGCGGGACGTCTCAAGCGCCAATTTTAGGAAAAAGGAAGAGTGGCCGAGCGGTTAAAGGCACCGGTCTCGAAAACTTACCTTCAGGTGATAGCACAGCAAGAAAAAACGCAGTAAAAACAATGCGCTAAACGAATCCGCACAAAGGCGCTTTTCATGCCGTTTAGCAGATTCTTAGCGCATCACGGAATTAGGTGGGTTGGCAGAGCGGTTGAATGCACTAGTCTTGAAAACTAGCAAGGATGTAAGTCCTTCCAGGGTTCGAATCCCTGACCCACCGCCA